>JBKHAU010000153.1:0-6510 GCA_046542725.1 Opitutales bacterium | reverse complement strand
CGTTGGCTGCTGGGGGAGGATCGAAGCGGGGCATTTCGCGCGCCGCTCCTAACGGGAGCGCCCTTCAGGGGCGAAGTGCCGCTGTGGCCCCCGGAGGTCCGCGCCCGCTGGGAGCCACCGGTGGCGCAGTCGGCCGGACGGGAGTGGATCTTTGAGGTCTTCACTCCGCCGATCGTCTACTACGATCCGGCAACTCGACAGTTCACCGTGCGGCCGCCGCTGGAGCCCACCGCGCGGCCCTCTTTCGGGGTCGAGTTGGCCGAGATCGCGCGCCGCCCGTATCGTCTGCAATACGCGGGTCACCACGGCGAGGCGGACGACTTTCTCGTCGAGATCCGCGATGTGGAGGAGGGCGCGTTTTACCGCGGACGCGTGGGCACTTTCTTTCCTGCAGGCGATTTTGTCCTGCGTGACTTTCGCGCCGAACGGCGACTCGTCCGACCGCAGAACCGGCCCGGCGCCACCCCCCACCTCGAAATCTTTCTCGAACTCGTCGTAGAGGACCAGCGACGCGGAGAGACACTCATCCTCGGACGCGATCCCCTGATCTCGCCCGTGCCCCATGTCGTGCTCGAAGACGCGAACGGAGCGGTCTCGGCTCCCCTTTTAGTGGGTGAGCGGTGGGCCGTAGGGTCTGATCGCTTCGTGGTGGAATCGATCGATGAGCGCGCGGGTGAGGCGGTCGTCTCGAAGCACGCGCTCGATGGCCCCCTCCTCGATTCCCAGACGCTCTCTCTCGACTCTGCTCCCTGACCGCTCTCTTGTGCATGAAAAGATCCCGTCTGCTCGCCCGCTCCCTTCCGCTATGCATCGTCGCTCTGGGGCCAGCGCCGACAGCCGTCGCCCAGAACCGAAGCGCCGATTCGGACAAAATCGCGCTCATGGCCGACGCTCTGCGGGCGCGCCGTGCAGGTGATCTCGTTCTCGCGGAAGAAAAGCTTCGCAGCCTCGTGGAGATCGCGCCGGAGGACGCCAATGTGCAGCGTCTTCTCGCGCAAGTCTCGGCTGAACTCGGGCCCACATCCCCGCCGCCGGAGCCTGGGCCGGACGCGGAGCTCGGGGAGTCCTTCGTCGCGGGGATCCTGCCAGAGCGCCCTCCCTCGGCTGCGCTCTTGGACCGTGCCTCAAGGGCCCTGCGATCCGGGGAAGAGAGTCCGTTGGCTGGATTTCTCGCCGAGCAGGAGGTGCTCGAGGAACTCCTCGCCCGTGGCCGCGCGCAGTTCATCGCCGGCGACTTCGAGGGCGCGCGCGAGACCTTTGCGAGTGTCGAGGCGCGCGCGCCAAACAATGCCGAGGCGAAGTCTTTCCAGGCCGAGATGGCGCGCCAACAGCGCCTCACCGGGGGCCTCAATCGCGAGAAGACTCGCGAACAGATGCTCCAGGAGGTTGCGCAAAGCTGGCAGCGCCCCCAGATCTTCGACCGCGAGCTCAATACCCGGGCGATCGACGAGGATGACACCCTCCAGCAGAAGCTCGAGGCCATCGTCCTGCCGCAGGTGAGCTTCAGCGCGCTTCCTCTGTCCCGTACCGTGGATACGCTTTCGGCGCTCTCGGCCGAATACGATCCTGAGGGCCATGGCGTGAACATGGTCCTGATCGATCCCGGCGGGCTCGACCCCGAGGTGAAGGTGACGCTCCGCAGGCTCTCCCTTGCGCGGGTCCTTGACTTCGTCACCGAATCGGTCGGCTACGAATACGACGTGCAGAGCGACGCAGTCGTGGTGAGGCAGGGGCAGGGGGCCGGTTCGCGGCTCGAGACCGAGTTCTTCCCCATCTCCCGCTCCACCATCATCCGCCTCACGGGCGAGGGGGCCGGGCGGGAGGGAGGTGCGCGGGCCGGTCCGACAGATCCTTTTGCGGCTGTTTCGACTGCTTCCGAGGGCCGACCGGAGAGCGGGGAGGAAGAGGCGCTGAAGCACTTTCTCCAACGCGCCGGAGTGCCCTTCGAAACGATCGAGGGGGCCAATCTCGCCCTTGCCGACGGACAGCTCATCGTCACCCAGAGCGCGCGCAACATGGACCGCGTGCGTAACATTCTGCGCCGTTACACCGAAGTGAAACAGGTCGAGATCGAGGCCCGCTTCCTCGAGGTGCGTCAAAGTGATCTGGAGGAACTGGGCTTTGATTGGAGCGTGAATCTCTATGGCCGCAACAAGGTCTACCCGAGTGGGCATCCTCTCGCCGGGAATCCTCAAATCGGCGAGGACGGGCGCCCGCTCCAGTTTCATGAGCAATCCTATGCGACGCCCGCCCGCACCCTCGCGGAGGCCTTCGGGATGAGCCGGAGCGCAAGCACTCTGAGTATCACAAGCTCGGATACAATCGACGAAGCGGGCAATCCCGTGGAGGGACTCGACGTGAGCCTGCCGGTGCTCGCCCCGGCGATACCCAACACCCTCGACCTTGGGGCGGGGGCTTCGCGACTGGCCTCGATCAGCGGGGTGATCGGAGATGCCGAGGTGGACCTCATCATTCGTGCCCTCGAGCGCAGGACGGGCAACGACCTCATGAGTGCCCCGAAGGTGACCGTCCTCTCGGGTAAGACAGCTGAGATCACCGTCGGGCAGGAACTGCGGTATCCAGAATCCTACGGCGACATCGAGGCGCAAGTGGGCCGGGGCGACTCCTCGGGAAGTGGAAGTGCGGGGGTCGCGATCACTGCCGGCACGCCACGGGATTTTGTCGTGCGCAACGTCGGGGTGGAAATGGAAGTGACGCCCACGGTGGAGGACGACAACTCGATCAGTCTGCTCCTCGAGCCGCGCGTGACGGAGTTCGAGGGCTTTGTCGAATACGGGGGCACGAGCGTGGCAATCGCTTCCTCCACCACCGTGACGGTGCCGAGTGGCTTTTTCCAGCCCATCTTCAGTGTGCGACGGGTGCGTACCGAGGTAACCATCTGGGACGGTGCCACCGTCGTGATGGGCGGATTGACGCGCGACCAGTCCGTCTCCGTCGCGGACAAGGTGCCGGTTTTGGGCGACATCCCGCTCCTCGGGCGCCTCTTTCGCTCGGAGGGGGAAAGCTCGGAAAAGCGCAACCTCCTCATCTTCGTCTCGGCCAACCTCATCAGTCCGGGCGGCTCGCCCCAGCGCCAGCAGTTTCGGACGGTCGATCCTGGCTCACTCTTCCAGAACCCGACGATCGTCACCCCCGGAGGGGCGGTCAACCGCGGAGCGGACTCGGAGGACGACTGATGAAGCGGGAAGTATCCAGGAAACGCCTACAGTTCTTTGGCGGCAGCAGGGCGAGGGTGCTCGCTGTCCTTGCCCTCGCGCCGGCTGTCCTCAAGGGGGTGGCCAACGAACTTTTCGTTTCGGAGTATGTTGAGGGCAGCGGGCACAACAAGGCGCTCGAGATCTTCAACGGGACCGGTGGGGCGATCGACCTGAGTCGCTACAGTCTGCGGATCGTGCGCAATGGGGAGGGGCCGTTCGGTGGCAGTTTCGCGTTGTCGGGCCTGCTTGCGGAAGGAGCGACGCTCGTCGTCGTGGGCAGCCGGGCCGATGATGAGCTCAAGGCCCTGGGCGAGGTGGAGCGTGGCGGGGCCCCAATGGACTTCAATGGCGACGATGTGCTTGGACTCTTTCGTGAGGGCGCCCTGATCGACGTCGTCGGGGAGTTGGGGGGTGTCGCCTGGGGCGTCGACATGACCCTGCGTCGCCACCCCTCGGTGGTGGGGCCGGCTTCCGTGTTCGAGCGGGGGGAGTGGCAGGAGTGGCCAAGCGACACCTTCGACGATCTCGGGCGGCACACGATGGACGAAGACGACGTCGCTGTATCCGAGCCTTCGAACCATGTGACGGGCTTCAGCGCGCACGCCGGTCCGCCGGGAGCGATCAGCCTGGGATGGACGGATGCGACGGGGACGGTTCTGCCGCAGGGCTATGTATTGCAGGGGTGGCGCGAGACCGCGCCTGCGCTCCCGGTCGACGGGGAACGATTGGTCGAGGACACCGACTTCAGCGATGGGACGGGAACGCTCTTTCCGGGCTATGGCGAGGAGGCGGTGACGGTGAGGGGCCTCGCGCCGGCGACGACGTGGCACTTTCGCCTCGTGCCCCATGCGAGCGGTGACGCGGGGGTCGACTACAAGACCGACGGGAACGTCCCCTCCGCGGTGGCCACGACCGGATTGCCCACGCTTTCCCTTCGCCTCGAACCCACCACCGTCGATGAGAGCGGCGACCTCAACCGTAGCATGGCCACGGTGACCCTCTCGAGCGCGCCGTCCGCCTATCCGCTGATTCTGAGCATCCACTCATCGGATACGAGTGAAGCGACGGCACCGGCGACAGTGAGCTTCGACGATGCCGAGAGCGGGCTCAGTCAAAGCTTTTTCGTGATGGCGGTGGAGGACGGACTGCACGACGGCGAGCAGAGCGCGACGCTTTCAGTCATGGCGGACGGGTTCGCGGCGGCCACCGCGGTGTTGGAGGTGAGGGATGTTGACGTCCCGGTCTCGCACCCGGACGCCCTCCTGTTTTCGGAATACGTCGAGGGAAGCGCCTTCAACAAGGCCTTCGAGCTTTACAATGCGAGTGATCGCGCGGTGGCGCTTGCCGACTACGCGGTGCGGCTCTTCCGGGACCGGTCGGAGGTGGCGGAGTCGTCCATTGAACTTGGAGGCATCGCGGCGAGCCTCGCACCGGGCGACACGCTCGTTATCCGCCATTCCCAGTTCACCGCGTATGCTGGCGAGTCGACCATCTGGGGGAGCGCGACTTTCAATGGAGACGACACGCTTGCGCTCTTCCACCGAGGTGTGCTCGTCGACCTCATTGGCGAGATTGGGCCCTCGGAACTGGATCTGAGCGAGGTCACGTTGCGGCGCAGACGCGAGGTGCTCGCACCGAGCGCAACCTTTTCGCTCCGCGAATGGGCGGAGTATCCACAGAATACCTTCGACGACCTTGGCGCCCATACCTTGGGGCTGGGAGAACCCTCGCCGGAGCCCTCGCTTCATCCCAGCGCTTTGAGGGCGGCGATGGACACAGACGGCACGATCACATTGCGCTGGACGGATAGCTCGGGCGAAACGCTGCCGCGCGCCTATCTCCTGCAGGGGTGGACCGGCGTGCCGCCGTCGCTGCCCAGCGATGGTATGCCGCCAGTCATCGACGAGGATCTGAGCGACGGCAGGGGCGTCTTCGAGGTCGGCTATGGAGTGGAAAGCACGAAAATCGAGTTGCCGGTCGGACCCGCGACAACGTGGCAGTTCCGTCTCGTGCCGTTCTCCAACCTGAGTGTCCAGACCGACTACAAAACCGAGGGGTCGCCCGCGACAGCCTCGGTGCGGTCCATCCCGGTTCTCTTTGCGGAGAGCTTTGGCGACTTCGGTGTGTGGACGGTGGTCACGCTCGGCGGCCAGTCCGAGTGGGAGCTGGTCAATGGTGTGGCGCAGGCCAGCGCGTTTGGTTCCTCCGGGCCGGCCGATGATTGGCTCATCGCCGGGCCTTTGGACCTCAGTTCGGAGGGCCATCCGGTGCTGAGTTTCTGGACTGCGCGCGAGTTCAACGATGAAGGGCTCGACCCCGGGAGCGGCCTTTCGGTCCTCCTCTCGAGCGACTACGTTGGCACCGGCACGCCCGCGGCGGTCAACGCCGCCACCTGGAAGGCGCTCGAGCCGACTCTGCCGGTGGATGAGTCCCCCGCCTTGGTGAGCGCGGGCGAGGTCTCGCTGGGTGGTCTACCGGGGCCGGTTTACCTGGCCTTCCGCTACCGGTCCTCGGGCACGGAAGGTGGCTCGGTAGAGCGCTGGAAGGTGGACGACGTGCGCATTGTCGAACTCGCGGAGGGCGCGCGCACTCTCTCCCTTTCGGTCGATCCGGCCACCCTCGATGAGTCGCCTGGCGACCGCGCGGCCGGCATCGGCACGGTGACGCTGTCGGCCCCGCCTTTGCGCTATCCATTCATCGTCGTGCTCGAGAGTCTGGATCCCGGAGAGTTGAGCGTGCCTGCGGAGCTGGTCTTCACGGCCGAGACCGACGGGCTCTCCCACAGCTTCAGTTTCGTGGGGGTGCCGGACGGGGTGTTTGATCGTGACGAGGTGGTCACGATCCGGGCGGATGGTGGTGACTACGGGGTGGCCGAGGCCGAGGTGACGGTGCGCAACACTGATGCGCCTCCCGCCCTGCATGCAGTGGTGGAGCCGGCCAGCATCTTCGAAGATGCCGGCGCTGCAGCGGCCCGCCTCATCATCACCCTGCCGTCGGATCCGCTTGGCGGCTACCCGGTGGAGCTGAGCTTGATCAGTTCTGCCCCCGACAGAGCCACCGTGCCGGCCGTCCTGACGGTGACGGCAGCCGATGAGCGCACGGTCGAGGTGCCGGTGACGGCGGTGTGGAATGGTGTGGCCGATGGCGACCAAGTCTTCGAACTACGGGTCGAAGCCGATGTCTACACCGCGGCCTCCGCTCACCTCGAGGTGGTCGACGTCGATCAGTCTGCCGGGCTGGGGACGATGGCGCTTCTCTTCGCTCCGCGCGTGATCGCGGAGAACGAGGTGAC
>JBKHAU010000152.1:0-6515 GCA_046542725.1 Opitutales bacterium | reverse complement strand
GACGAGAAAATAGAGGCCGAAGCCCAACGGAGTCTGTATCGCTTGCGTCACGCGGAGGTGAAGATTGCATCGAGGGAGTCTTTGCAGATTGTCGCCTTAGCGGCGCCAACCCAGCTTCGCGAGCAAGATGCGAGGCCTTGCATTGCGGTCCAACCAGCACTGCCTGATGTTCAACACGTGAAGCTTTCCCTCATCACGGAAACATTTCCACCCGAAATCAACGGCGTTGCGATGACGCTTCACCGCGTCGTCGAAGGGCTCATCGACCGGGAGCATGAGGTGGAAGTGGTCTGCCCGCGCCGGCCCGACCGGGAACTATTTTTTCCCGAGCGACGCTTCGGCCTGCGCATGGTGCGCGGGTTTCCCCTGCCCCGCTATCCCGAGCTGCGCTTTGGCCTTCCTGCCCATCACACCCTGCGATCGGCCTGGCAGGCCAACCGGCCGGATCTCGTCCACATCGCCACCGAGGGGCCGCTGGGCTGGTCCGCCGAGCGCGTCGCGCATCACCTCCGCATCCCCGCGGTGACGACCTTTCACACCAACTTTCACACCTACACCTCGGCCTACGGGGTTGGCCTGCTCGAGGGTTTTGCCGTCTGGTGGATGCGGCGCATGCGCCGAAGGGTGCGCCGCACCTTCGTCCCCTCCGACGAACTCTCCGCCAAGCTTACCCTGCAAGGCTTCCAAAAGCTCTCCATCCTCAGCCGTGGCGTCGACACGGCGCTCTTTTCCCCTGCCCGGCGCGATCCCGCCCTGCGGGCTTCGTGGGGGGCCGACGCCGAGACCCCGGTGGCGATCTATGTCGGGCGCATCGCGGCGGAAAAGAACCTCCCCCTCACCCTCCGGGCCTGGCAGGCAATGCGCGAGACGCAGCCCGACCTGCGTCTCGTCCTCGTGGGCGACGGGCCGGAACGCGCGCGCATCGCGCGGGAACATCCTGAAGTGCTCTTTGCCGGTCCCCAGCGCGGCGAGGACCTCGCCCGTCACTACGCAAGCGCCGACATCTTCCTCTTTGGCAGCACGAGCGAGACTTTCGGCAATGTCGTGACCGAGGCCATGGCCAGCGGACTGCTCGTTCTTGGCTACGACTACGCCGCCGCCCGCCAGCTCCTCCGCGACGGTCAGAGCGCCGCCCTCGCGCCCCTCGGGGATGAGTCCGCCTACCTTCACCGCGCCCGCCAACTGGCGGCGGACCCCGCCGCCTGGGCCCCCCTCCGTCTGGCCGCTCGTGCCACCGCGGAAAACAACTCATGGGAAGCGGTCCTCGACAATTTCGCCCGCGAACTGCAAACTATCGCATTATCGAAGACCCCACACGCCGCATGAGCAAACGCCCCAAGAAAGCTGTCCTCGCCTTTCGCACGATTATCCTCTCCGACGTGCATCTCGGCGCGCCCGATTGCCAAATCGACAAGGTGAACGACTTCCTCAAGCACACCCACAGCGAGAAGCTCATTCTCAACGGAGACATCATCGACGCGTGGTCGCTCGGCCGTCAGGGTGGCTGGACGCAAAAGCACACCCGGTTCATCCGCCTCGTCCTCAAGAAGATCGAAAAGCGCGACGTGGAAGTGATCTACCTTCGGGGCAATCACGACGACATCCTCGACCGTTTCCTCCCCCTCGTCTTCGGCCGACTGCGCATCGTCGACAAGCACATCCACGAAGGGGTGAAGGGCCGCTATCTCGTGGTCCATGGCGATGTCTTCGACGCCGTCACCAAGCACAGCAAGCTGCTCGCCGTCGTGGGCGATATCGGCTACCAGAGCCTGATGAAGCTCAACCGCTTCTACAACCGCTACCGGCACTGGCGCGGCAAAGGGTATTTCTCTCTGAGCAAAGCGATCAAGGCGCGCACCAAAACGATCGTGAACTATATCTCGCGCTTCGAGGCGAACGTCGAGGACCTCACCGTCAAGGAGGGCTGCACGGGCTTCGTCTGCGGCCACATCCATACACCCGCAGACAAGATCCTCGGTTCGGTCCACTACCTCAACAGCGGCGACTGGGTGGAGTCCAACACCGCCCTTGTGGAGCACTTCGATGGCCGTTGGGAAATCCTCGACTACGCCGAATTCCTCGAGCGCGTCGCCGCCGAACAGCGCCGGCTCAAAGCCACGCACCTTCGCGACGAATTCGCCCCGGTGGAGGAAGACACCGACGAAGACGGCGACCCGGTGCGCATCCAAGCACTCTGACGCCTTGTAGGTAGCAAGAGACGACGTCGCGGCCGGCACCTGCAAGGTTTGGCGGACAGTGCGATTTCAAGCCCTCGGAAGCCGCCGAGCTGCCTCCCATCACTGTTTCCGGTCATGTAACGATCCAGCCGCGAAGACCTCGGCGGGGCGTTTTTGGCCTCGCCCCCCGATGGAGTCGTTCCACACTACCGTCCCCATCGGGCCGGGGTCCGTCCGTTTGGTCGCCCAGATGGGCAGCCTGCGCACTGCGCCGCAGTGGGACCCCGGGACCGCCCACTACCAAGCACAGACTGTTTCATGCCGCGCTCATTCCGCCACACCAAGGTCGTTTTCACCATCGGCCCAGCCACTACCAGCGAGGAAATCCTCGAGAAACTGCTCAACGTCGGGGTCGATATCTGCCGTCTCAACATGGCCCATGCGAGCCACGAATGGACGCGCGAAACGATCGCCACCGTGCGCAAGGTCTGCGACCGGGTCGGCCGCCAGATCGCCTTCATGATGGACGTGAAGGGGCCCGAGATCCGCACCGGGGACGTGGAGGAAACGCTCCATCTCGAACAGGGCGAGACCTTTGACCTCCTCATCAAGGAAGAGGCGCGCGATCCCGCCGTGCGGGGCACGACGGTGAACTATCCCGGGTTGGGCAACGATGTGAAGGTGGGCGACGTCGTCCTCGTCGACAGCGGCCTGATCCGCATGCAGGTGAAATCGGTCGGGCCCGAGCGCATCCGCTGCGAGGTCGCCATCCCCGGCCCGATGGGCAACCGCCGCCACATCAACCTGCCGGGCGTGAAGGTCAATCTTCCCTGCCTCACTCGCAAGGACCGCGCCGACATCGATATCGGGATCGAATGCGGAGTGGATTTTTACGCGCTCAGCTTCGTGCGCGAACCGGACGATCTCGACATTCTTCGCCGCTTCATCACCGAGCGTGGGAGCGAGGCCAAGATCATCGCCAAGATCGAGGACCAGAGCGCCATCTCGAACCTCGACCAGATCATCCAGGCCTCCGACGGGCTCATGGTGGCGCGCGGCGATCTCGGGATCGAGATCCCCTACGAGACCCTGCCCCTGGTCCAACACCGTGCGGTCAAGACCTGCCTGCGCATGGGCAAACCCGTCATCATCGCGACCCACATGCTCGAGTCGATGATCACCAGCCCCATGCCGACGCGGGCAGAAATCACCGACGTCGCCACTGCCGTGCTCGAACAGAGCGACTGCGTGATGCTTTCGGGTGAGACCACGGTGGGCAAATATCCGGTCGAGTGTGTCGACGTTCTCAATCGCATCATCTACTCCATGGAGGGCGAAGGGGGCGACGAGTACAACGACGCGATCACGCTCAAGACGCCCAAGGCGCGCATGCTCAAGGCCGCCGTCGTCCTCGCCGGGAGCCTCGAAAAATCCGCCATCGTGGCCTTCTCGCACAATGGCTATCTCATCCAGATGCTGAGCGCCCTGCGTCCTCGCAAGACCCCCATCTTCGCTTTCACCGACGTGCCCCGCACCTTCAAGCACATGCTCATGCTGTGGGGCGTGGAACCGTTTCTCCTCGATTTCGACGAGGACCCCGACACGACGATCGACCGCGCCGTGCAGAAGCTCGTCGACAAGGATTGGATCGACACGCAGACGCACCTCATCGTCATCACCAACGTGCTCGCCTCGGACGGTCGCATCATCGATACGATCCAGATGCGCTCGGTGAAATAAGCCCGGCCCCGCCGGGCAACTCCCCGTCGCCGTCGCCCGCCCCCGCCCACTTCCTCAATCACTCGGCAAGGGCCCGCTGAACGCCCCCGGCACCTGCTGCCGGCGACGACGCGTGAGCCACCCGTGCTGCGGCGCAAAGAGCCAGGCCGCGATGAAGAAGAGGCCCGTCGCGACCGCCATCATCCCCGAAGTGCTGGTGCTCTCAAACCCGACAAGGGGGGGCACCGTCAGGGCCATGACGTGGCCCATCACCGCGCTGAGGGCACCCAGCAGCGCCGCCAGCACGACCATCAGTCCGAGCCGGTCGGTGAGGAGATGCGCCGTGGCGGCCGGCGTCACGAGCATCGCGATGACGATGATGCTGCCCACCGCCTCAAACGCCGCCACCGTCGTGACCGCCACCAGGGTCATGAGGAGATAGTGCATGAAGCGCGCATTGATGCCCTGGGTGGTGGCCAGTTCGGGGTCGAAGGCCGCGATGCGCAGTTCCTTGAAGGAGGCGACGATGACCACGAGGTTGAAGAGGGCGACGCCGCCGAGGACAAGGGCGGCCCGGGGGACGTCGATCCAGCTTTCCCCGATTTGCCCGCTCCACGCGACGTCCAGGGGCGTGAGCTCGATCGCGCCGTAGAGCACGCAGCTCGGGTCGAGGTCGACATGGTCCGCCGCCTGGACGATGAGGATGAGCCCGAGGGCAAAGAGCGTGGTGAAGACGATCCCCATCGAGGCCCCCCGATCGACCTTGCCCCAGCTGCTGATCCACTGCGTGAAGACGGCGGTGAGGACGCCGACCAAGGCCGCCCCGAGAAACATCGGCAGACTGGTGCGTGAGCCCGTGACGAGAAAGGCGATGGCCAGCCCCGGGAGCACGGCATGGCTGATGGCATCGCCCATCATGCTCATCTGCCGAAGGACGAGGAAACAGCCCGGCAGCGCACAGGCCACCGCGGTGAGCACTCCGGTGACGACGATCCAGGTGTCAAAGGCGTACCAATTCATGGCCGGCCCTCCACGAGAGGGGGAAGCGTGTGCGGGCTTGCCGGGATCGACTCCGTCGCCAACTTGCGCTCGAGTTCCCGCACGAGATCGGGACTGAGGACGTGCTCGACGGCGTCGGCATCGCGATCGACATGGCTCGCCGCAATGTCCGCGTGGGTGATGAGAAAGAGTTCCCAGAGTCGATGGTTGCGCGTGATCCGGGCCGCCTCGCCAAAACCCGCCTCGGAGAGCCGCAACCGCCGGGCGGTGAGCTCATCGAGGTGATCCTCGCGGTCGGCCCGCCGCAACAGGGCGCGCAACTCGGCCGGCGACCAGGTGCGGTGGCGCCTCAGGTCGCCGAGCGCGATGCCGACATTGGCGACCGGTCGCCCCTCGGCCGCGCACCGCGCCTCCTGGATCTCGTAGACGGCGCGCAGAAGGTGCTGGCGCCCGACCTTGCGCTTGAGCCGATACATCGAGAGCGAGCGGCGGAGCACGCCCCGCGATCGCCCGAAAACCATGCTGAAAAGGAAGATCGCCGCCGCCACGAGCACGATCACCGCTCCCGCCGGGAGGCGCGGAAGGAGCGCACTGAGGGCCGCTCCGAGCCACCCGCTCAGTCCCCCGATGGCGGCCGCGAGCAGGAGCATGCGCCGCAGGTCATGCGTCCAGAAGCGCGCCGCCGCAGCCGGGGTGATGAGGAACGCGATGATCAGGATGAGCCCCACCGCCTGGAGTCCCACCACCGTGACGGCCGCCACCAACGCGAGCAGGAGCACGTCGAGCCCGCCCACCGGCCAGCCTTGGCTGCGGCCAAACCCCTCGTCGAAGCACAGGAGGGTGAACTCCTTGAGGAGCACAACCGAGGCAAGGAGAGCGACCAGGGCAACGCCCACGAGCAGGAAGAAGTCCTGCAGGATCATCGAGGCGGTCTTGCCGTAGATGAAGGACTCGAGCCCGGCCGCACTCGCGCCGGGGAGGTTTTGCACCATCCCGAGGATCGCCACCCCCCCCCCGAAGAAGACGCTCAGGACGATGCCCATCGCGGCGTCGTCCTTGATCCGCGTCGTGTTGCGCACCATCAGCACCATGAGCACCCCGATGACCCCGGTCACGGTGGCCCCCACGAGCAGCGTGACCAGGTCTTTGCCCTCGTTCCCCAGCGCCACCGCGAGGAGGAAGGCCAAACCGATGCCCGGGAGGCAGGCGTGCGAGAGCGCATCACCCATCAGCGAGCGCTTGCGGAGGAGAAGGAAGCTCCCCACGAGGCCCGCCGCGATCCCGAGAGTCGCGGTGCTGAGGATGACGAGCCGGGTGTTGTAGTCCTGCAGCGTGAGCACCCGCCAGAGGAGTTCGGGCGAGGGCAACCAGTTCATGAGCGGTCGAGTTGACTGAGCGCGTGGCCCGCCTCGGCGAGGAGGGTGAGCTTGCCGCCGTAGGTCTTGCGCAGGTTTTCCTGGGTAAAGACCTCGGCCGTCGGCCCGGCCGCCACCACCCGCATGTTGAGAAGGATGACCCAGTCGAAATATTGCGCCACCGTCGCGAGGTCGTGATGCACCACGAGGGTCGTGCGTCCCCGCTCCTTGAGCTCCTGCAGAAGGGTGACAATGGCCCGTTCAG
>JBKHAU010000151.1:0-6528 GCA_046542725.1 Opitutales bacterium | reverse complement strand
TCCCGGTGCGGCTCTCAGGGAAGATGATCTTCTTCCTGCTTCTCGGCTTTCAGGCGCTCTTCTTTCTTCTCGCGGAGCTGCCGGGGACCTCGACGGTGGCCTACTCGGCCCACCTCGGCGGCATGCTGGGAGCCGTGGTCTACGATCGCTACCTCCTCTCGCGCGGCTCGTTCGTCGATTGGGTGGTCGGGATCTTCAAACCCCAAAGCCGTAAGCAGCCATCGTGGGCGCAGCGAGGGGCGGCGGCAAAACAGCGCACCGGCCGCTTCACCCTGAACATGAAACGCCGCGAAGAGACACCGAAGCCCCCCAAGCGCAGCCGCCCCGACCTGCGCGGTGAAGTCGACCGCATCCTCGACAAGATCAACGAGCAGGGTTTCGGCGCCCTCAGCGCCGAAGAAAAGCGTATCCTCGAGGAAGCGAAAGACCGGCTGAGGTGAGGGCAGTGCGGAGAGCGGAGTGGGAAGGTTTCACCACGAGGGACACGAGGGATACGAAGGCTATTCCGCCGCGGGGTTGAACCACAGCTTTCACAGATGACGCAGATCGCTCCTGCCGCTGGTTTTCACCACAGAGGACACTGAGGGCACAGAGAGCTGATTCCGCCGCTGTTTTTTTCAGGAGGGAAGGAAGGGAACGGAGATCCATTCCACTGCACTTCGTCTATCTTTCTGCCCAATGACCGCGCGCCGGAACCATACCGTCGTCTGTTGTTCACCACGAAGGACACGAAGGGCACGAAGGCCTGTCCGCCGCGTGGTTGAACCACCGATAGCGCAGATCGCTTCCGCGGCCGCTTTTTCCGGCGGAAAAATGGAGCACGGGCGGCTGTCGAGGACGGAGGAGGATTCATCATTCATCCTTCATCACTCATCACTCAAAAAGTCTCCTACGCCAGTCCGCGAGTGCTGCGGGTCATGAACTCGAGGGTGGCGGTGATGAGCGGGTGTTCTCCGAGGCGGCCGCTGCGGAGGGCTTCGACGGCCTGGCTGTGGTTCAGTCCGCCGCGGAAGAAGAGCTTGAAGAGGCGCTTCGCGACGAGGACGCCTTCTTCGCCGAGACCAGCGCGCTGGAGGCCGACCTTGTTGAAAGCGCGGTGAGTGGCAGGCGAGCCTTCCACGATCATGCCGGGGAGGACGTCCTGCACGGTGCGGGCGAGGCCGGCGATCATCGCCCAGGAGCCGACATGGACGAACTGGTGGACCGCGGAGAGCCCGCCGATGACGACGCGGTCTCCGACCACGCAGTGGCCGCCGAGAGTGGCGTTGTTGCTCAGGACGCAGTCATCGCCGACGACACACTCGTGCCCGACGTGGGAGTAGGCGCAGAAGAGGTTGGCCGAGCCGATGCGGGTCTCCCCGCTCTCGAAGGTGGCGGTATGCACGGTGCAGAACTCGCGGAAGATGTTGCGCTCGCCGATACGCACGGGCGCCTCGTCCCCGTTCCATTTCTTGTCCTGCGTGCGGCCGCCGAGGAGGGCGTAGGGAAACACTTCGTTGCCCGCCCCGAGAGTGGTGTTGCCCTCCACCGTGGCGTGGTGATGGAGGCGCGTGCCGTCGCCCAGGCGCACCAGCGGGCCGACGTAGGCATGGGGCCCGAGGACGACGCCGGCGCCGAGTTCGGCCCCGTCCTCGACGATGGCGGTGGGGTGGATCTGCGTTGGAGGAGCCATCACATGCCTTCCTCGGGGACGTCGAGGACGGTGAAGGTGAGGTCGGCGGAGGAGACCATCTTGCCGTCGACGAAGCATTTCACATGGGAGGAGGCGATCCGGTTCTTGCGATTCTTCGTGATTTTGGCGTGCAGCTCGAGTTGGTCCCCGGGCACGACGGCGCGGCGGAACTTCACATTGTCCGCGCTCATGAAGAAGGCCACCTTGCCCTCGCTCGAGACGCGGCGAAGCATGAGGATACCGGAGGCTTGGGCCATCGACTCGAGCTGGAGCACACCCGGCATGACGGGATTGCCCGGGAAGTGCCCCTGGAAGAACGGCTCGTTGATGGTCACGTTCTTGATCGCGCGCAGTTCGTCGTCGTTGATGAACTCGACCACCCGGTCAATGAGGACAAAGGGGTAGGTGTGGGGCAGGATGTCGAGGATGCGCCGGATGTAGATCTGGTTCTCCTCCGCCCCGAGGATCTTCGTGCGCCTCACCGAGCGGGCCGGCGCGACGCGCTCGAGGGCCTTGGGCTCGACCGGCGCCATCATCGTGGCATAGAGCCGCTTGGTCAGCTCGGAGTTGAGCTTGTGCCCCGGGCGCACGGCCACGATGTGGGCTTTGAGCGGTTTGCCGAGGAGCAGGATGTCACCGACGATATCGAGAATCTTGTGACGGACGAACTCGTCGCGAAAGCGGAGAGGCTCCTTTGAGAGGATCTGGTCACCCTTGATGACGATCGCCGAGTCGAGGCTCCCACCCTGGATCTTGCCCATCTTGAGGAGGGGCTCGATGTCCTCGTAGACGGTGAAGGTGCGGGCCGGCGCAATCTCCGCGATGTAGGTCTCGGGGTCGACGTCGATCGAAAGGTGCTGGGTGTGGATGCCGCGGTCGTCGGCGCTCGTACAAGTCACCTTCAGCCCGTCGTGCGGGAGCGCGATGATCGAGCGATTGCCTTCGGTGATGGAGATCGGCTCGGTGAGCACAAAATACTCCCGCTCGGCCTCCTGCTCACGGAACTCGGCCTTTTGGATGAGATTCACGAAGTGCTTCGCCGACCCGTCGAGGATCGGCGGCTCGGAAGAGTCGAGCTCGACGATGCAGTTGTCGATGCCGCAGCCACCGAGCGCACTGAGGACATGCTCGATGGTGTGCAGATGGGTGTGACCGACGGTGATATCCGTGCTGCGCACGAGTTCGTTGTTGACCAGCTCGATCTGCGGGCGGATCTCGGGCTTGCCGTAGAGATCGGTGCGACGGAAGACGATGCCGGTATCCGGCTCGGCCGGCTTGAGGGTGAGGTGTACCTCCTTGCCAGTGTGCAGCGCTTTGCCGTGGGTCGAGACCTCGCGAAGGATCGTTCGTTGCTTCATGTCAGCCCGTTCGGTCGTTCGCGACCGTTCAAAGGGGAGGATTTAGGCGCTGCCGGATTGGCGTGTAAAGGGGATTTCCGATGCCGCCGGGAGCGCGGCCAGTCCCACCGCCGGCCGGCGCAGGAAAGCCCCCGTCGAGAAATAAACGGAGGCCCCCCGTCAGAGGAGACGGAGGGCCCGGAAAGCGGGAGGGCGTGGGTCCGCCGATCCTGGGGATCAGGCCACGCGCTCGACGATGAGCTCGGGCGGGGTGGGACGCTTGGGCGCGAGACGATAGGCCTGGCGCAGGTAGTCCAGCGCGGTCTCGAGCTTGGACTCGTCGTTGTAGTGGATCATCATGAGCGGCTCACCCTGCTTCACCTGTGTGCCGACCTTCTTGATCTCCGAGACACCGACCGCGGGGTCGAGTTTCTTGCCCTTTTGGGCGAGAAGCTGCACGCCGCGCGCGATCATGCCGGCGTTGATCGTGTGAACGTAGCCGCGCTTGGGGGCGGGCAGCTTGCGCACATACTTCGCGGCGGGGAACTTGGAGGGATCGTCGAGCACCGCGGTCTTCCCGCCCTGCGCCGCGACCATTTCCTTGAACTTCTCGAAGGCGGCGCCTTCCTTCAGCGCGCGCTGCACGGTCTGCTTGGCGGAGAGCGTCGAGCCGGCCACCCCGGCAAGGCGCACGATCTCCATGCCGAGCTTGAGGACGAGCTCCTGAAGGTCTTCCGGCCCTTCACCCTTGAGCAACTGGACGGCCTCGGCGATCTCCAGGCCAGTCCCCACGGTGTCGCCGAGGGGCTGGTTCATATCCGTCACGAGCGCGACGCAGCGGCGGTTCATGGAGCGCGCCACGCGGGTGAGCGAACGAGCCAACTGGCGCGCCTGCTCGACGTCGCGGATGAAGGAGCCGTTACCCCACTTGACGTCGACGACGAGGCCTTCGGCGCCCTGCGCGAGCTTGCGCGAGAGGACCGAACCGGTGATGAGCGGCAGACTCGGAACGGTCGCGGTCTGCTGGCGCATCTCGTAGAGTGCGGTGTCGACCGGAGCGATGGCCTCGGACTGGGCCGCGATGCAGCAGCCCACGGTGTTCAATTGGTCTACGAAGCCGTCCAGCTCGAGCGTCGGGTTGAAGCCCGGGATCGCGCTCAGCTTGTCCAGGCTGGAGATGACAAACTCCTCGTCCACCCCGTTCATGTTCGGCATGACCACTCCGCAGGCGGCGGCCAGAGGGATGAGGACAAGGGAGGTCTTGTCCCCCACTCCACCGCTCGAATATTTGTCGATCTTGGGCTTGGTGATCTTCGAGAGGTCGACGACCTCGCCGGAGAGCATCATCTCCTCGGCGAGGAGCGCTGTCTCCTGCGCACTCATCCCCTGGAAGTAGATCGACATGACAAGCGCGGCCAGCTGGTGCTTGGGCAGCTCCTTGTCATGGATCGAGTCGACGACGTAGCGGATCTCGTCTTGCGTGAACTCTCCCCCGTCACGCTTCTTCTCAATGAGGTAAGCGTAGGACGGTTTGACAAACTTTCGGGCGGAAACGAGCGTCTTTCTCATGGAATGAACGGTCCGGCATGCCGCCGGCAGGGATTTCTTAGATTCGTAAACTTTTATGGATTAGGGGATTAGAGATGGCAATGTCGAGCCAAAACTCTCAACCCCCAGAGGGAGAAGGGCTTTTTATCGAACCCAAGCCCGCATTTTAGCCGCTTTTCGTCCGCTTTGCCAGTGAGGCCGCCGAGTTTGGTGCGGCGGCCATGAGCGCCTCCGTCGATTTGCTTGCCCACGTGCGGGGCGCCGCCCAGCGTCCTTCGCCCATGCAGGTGGAGTTCAACCCAGCAGGCACTCTCGAACGGCTCGTGCGCGAAGCGGCCGCCGGGATTCCCGACCTTGGCCCCGAGTTCGATCCCGTCGTGCGCGGAGCGGACCCGCGCTTCGGCGATTTCCAAGCCAATGGCGTGCTCGGCGCGGCAAAGCGCGCGGGCAAGCCGCCCCGTCCCCTCGGGCAGGCCCTGCTCGACGCCCTCAAGGTCCGGGGCGGGCTCGAGCCGGCTTATGTCGAGGTCGGGATCGCGGGCCCGGGCTTCCTCAACTTTACCCTGCAGCCGGCCTACCTGCTCGCTTGGGCGCGTCGGTTCAGCAGCGCGGAAGCCCTTCGCGCGGAAGCTTCCGGACTGCGCGCCGGGCGCAAGGTGGTGGTCGACTACAGCTCGCCCAACACGGCCAAGGAAATGCACGTGGGCCACATCCGCTCGACCGTCATCGGCGAGGCCCTCGCCCGCCTCCTCGGCTTTGCCGGGGCGGAGGTCGTGCGGGACAACCACCTCGGTGACTGGGGCACGCAATTCGGCATGATCATCTATGCGATCAAGCAGAGCGGCTTCGACCTCGAGGCTCCCCACGAGCGCCCCGTGGCCGAACTCGAGCGTCTCTACAAGGAAGGCAACGCCGCCTACAAGAGTGCCCCCGAGGTCGCCCAGGCGGTGCGCGACGAACTCGTCAAGCTCCAGCAGGGCGACCCCGAAAACACCGCCCTCTGGGAGAAGATCACGGCGGTCAGCTGGCACGCCTTCGAGAAGGTCTACGCCCAGCTCGGGGTCCGGTTCGACACCGCCCTCGGGGAGAGCTTCTTCCGCCGCAAGGTGGACGAGGTCTACGCCGAGCTGACGGAGCTGAACCTCGCCGAGGAGAACGAGGGCGCGCTCGTTGTCTTCCACCCCGAGCATCCGCGCTTTGCCACCCAACCCTTCATCGTGCGCAAGGCCGATGGCGCCTCCAACTACGCCACGACCGACCTCGCCACCATCCGCTATCGGACCACCGAGCTCGGCGCCGACGAGATCCTCTACTGCGTCGATTCGCGTCAGAGCGACCATTTCGAGCAGCTCTTTCTCACTGCCGCGAAGTGGTATGCCGCCCGCGGCTGGCAGGTGCCTTCCCTCCACCACGTGAGCAACGGCACCATCCTCGGTCCCAACAACAAACCGCTCAAGACCAAGGAGGGGGACAACGTGAAGCTGCAGGCCCTCCTCGACGAGGCCAAGGCCCGCGCCCTCGCGATCGTCGCGGAAAAGAATCCCGACCTCGGCCCCGACGAGCAGGCACGGGTCGCCGAAGTCGTCGGAATCGGCGCCGTGCGCTACGCCGACCTCGCGCAGAACCGCACCAGCGACTACCAGTTCAACTGGGACAAGATGCTCGCCCTCGACGGCAACACCGCGCCCTACCTCCTCTACGCGGTGGCCCGCATCCACAGCATTTTCCGCCGTCTCGAGGTCCACCCGACGGACGAGTTCGCCCCCCTCGCCAGTGCCTTCGAGACCGACACCGAACTCGCCCTCGCGCGCAAGCTGGTGGCCTTCCCGGGAGCCTTCGCCCAGGCCCTCGGCGACTACCGCCCGCACTACCTGTGCACCTACCTCTTCGAACTGGCGGGCGTCTTCAGCACCTTCTACAACGCCGACCGCGTGAGTGTCGACGAAAGCGCCGTGCGCGCCCGCCGCCTGC
>JBKHAU010000150.1:0-6532 GCA_046542725.1 Opitutales bacterium | reverse complement strand
TTCTTTCTGTTCTTCTTCGTTACCCAGAATTGTGGGTAAAAAAGAGATGCCGTCAATATTTTCAGGTACTGCAATATCTATAATGTCAGCCACGGTAGGAAACACATCCCAGAAAGCCGAAGGATGGTCAGTTTCTGTACCAGCCTTAATTTTCCCTTCCCATACAGCAATCATCGGAACACGTATGCCCCCTTCGTATAGGTCGCGTTTATAGCCTTTCAAAGGGCCGTTGCTATCGAAATAATCCGGATCAGCGCCGCCTTCCAGGTGAGGTCCGTTATCGGATGTAAACATGATGATGGTGTTTTCGTATATGCCCAGCTCCTTGAGTTTTGTAACCACTTTGCCCACTTGCCTGTCAAGCAGGTTAACCATGGCTGCAAATGCTGCGTGGTTTTCGGGCTGCGTTCCGTAAGAGCCCTTGCGAAACCTGCGATGGCCCGGCTCTGCTCCTTTATATTTTTTTTCGGGTAAGAATTTCCCTCTGAATGCAGCAAGATTTTCCTCGGGAAGAAGCAATTCGGCATGCGGAATTAAATTGGGATAAAACATGAAAAAAGGTTTGTCCCTGTTTTTTTCCAGAAATTGCAGCGCCTTTTGATGAATCAGTTCCGGGGCATAAGTTGCAAAATTATCTCCGCTGTTTTTTTCGAGAATAATCTTCTCCTGGTTATGCCATAGATGGCCGGGATAATAATTATGTGCAAACCGCTGACAGTTGTAGCCATAAAATTCATCGAATCCCAGGTTGGGAAAAGCTTTGTCCCGATGCTCTCGAGCTATGCCTGCGCGGTGCCGGGGATCATGGCGACGCGCACGATCGAGAGTGTGAAGGACCGCTTCGTGACGATCATGGTGGCCCCCTTCATGACCTGCACGGCGCGCCTGCCGGTCTATCTCGTGCTCATCGCGGCGCTCCTTCCGGCGGGTGAATACCGGGCGGTGAAGCAGGCCGGCATCCTCTTCGCACTTTATTTTCTCGGGACCGTGACGGCGCTGCTCTTCGGCCTCTTGTTCAAGAAGACGCTCCTGCGCGGGGCCGCCCCGACGATGGTCCTCGAGCTGCCCAGCTACCGCATGCCCCAGCCGCGCGCGGTGCTGCTGGAGATGTGGGACCGCAGCAAGGTCTTCCTGCGGCGGGCGGGCACGATCATCTTTGCGCTCAGCATCCTGCTCTGGTTCGGGATGAACTACCCGAAGCCCGCGGAGCTCGCGCCGGAGGCTTCGCTCGAGACCGGCACGCTGAACATGGCGGAGGAGCTGGTCGACGCCGAGCCGAGTGCGGGAGAGCTGCTCGAAAACTCCTTCGCCGGTCGCCTCGGCCACACTTTTGAGCCGCTCTTCGCCCCGCTGGGCTACGACTGGAAGATCACCGTTGGGGTGATCGCGAGCTTTGCCGCACGCGAGGTCTTCGTCTCCACCATGGCGATCATCTACGCGGTCGACGACGAAGAGGACACCGGCTCGGTCGTCGAGGCGATGCGCCGGCAGACGCGGGCCGACGGCTCGCCCCTTTTCACCCCGCTCACCTGCCTCAGCCTGATGGTTTTCTTTGTCTTTGCCCTGCAGTGCATCTCGACCGTCGCGGTGGTCAAACGAGAGACCAACTCGTGGCGCTGGCCGCTCTTTCAGCTCACGTATATGATCGCGGTGGCCTGGCTGGCGTCGTTTGCTGTCTATCAGGGCGGGCAGTTGCTCGGGTTTTCCTGAGCGGGCCCAGGCCAGGCTTTACCTTCTCATGCCGACGGAACCCCAGCACCTCCTCGTCTATCTCATCGTTCTCGCCACGCTGGTCTGGATCGGACGCAGGGTGCTCGCCAGGCGCCGGCGCAAGCCCGGTTGCGCGAGCGACTGTGGCTGCGACGGGGTGAAACGCGACCCCACCATCCAGCGCGTGCTGGACAAGCGGCGCGAACGCGAGTGAGCGCGGCGCAATCGCGGGCAGCCGCGGGCTCAAAAAAAACCGCTCCCGGAGAGGGAGCGGTTGGCGGAAAGGGGAGCGGAGCACCACCGCGCCTCAGGCGCGGCCCTGGTAGGATTTGTCCTGGGGGTTCACCTTGATGACGTCGCCGGTCTTGATGAAGAGAGGCGTGCGGACTTCGAGGCCGGTCTCGACCACGACCGTCTTCTGGGCGTTGCCGGAGGTGTCGCCCTTGATCGCGTCGGGGGCCTCGGTCACGGTCATCTCGATGGAGGAGGGAAGCTCGATGCCCATCGGTGCGCCTTCGACGAAGAAAATGGAGTATTCCTTGTTCGGGACGAGGAAGGGCATGGCGTCGCCGATCGTCTCCGCGTTGAGCTCGACCTGCTCGTAGGTCTCGAGGTCCATGAAGGCGTAGAGGCCGCGGTCCTCGTAGGAGTACTCCATGTTCTTCAGCTCCTTGTGGAGCACGTTGTAGGAGTCACCCACGTTGGTGCGGATGTGGGCCACCTTGCCGGTGCGGATGACGCGCACCTGCATGGTGCAAAAGGACGAGAGATTGGGGGGCGTATGGATGGTGCGCTCGAGCACGACACTCGGTTCGTTGTTATACTCGATGACGTTTCCTTTGCCGATTTTGCTGACGATCGTGTTGCCCATGAGAGAAAGGTGCGGGTGTGAAAAACCCGAGACTGCAGCAAGCGCGCGCGGTGCTGTCGAGCGGGAATGCGAGCGGGTGTTTTGCCCTTGCTTGCCCATTATCGACGACGTTGGCTCACTGCGGTTTCTCCGCTTCGGGCGGCTGTCCGGCTCGCGGGCGTCACAGACTCTCCTCCTTTGAACAGTTTCTTGGCATGAAGACCTCTTCACTCCTCGGTGTGCTCGTCCTCGTCGGCGCGGGCCTGCTCGTTTCAGGCTGCACGACGATCGGCGAGGCGAAGGCCATTAACCCGGAAACGGGTCGCATCGACACCAATATGTCCTACGGAACGGCGGCGACGGTGGTGCACGAAGAGTCGGTCGACATGGCTCCCTACCGAGACCTCATCCTCGTCCTGGGGGGTGATTTCTTCAGGGAGCAGACCGAGTTGACGGGTTACTTCGAAAGGGTCGTCGATCGGGAGGAGATGGAGCGCTTGCTCATCACCGAGGACCTCACCGACCTCGTTAGCGACGTCACCAACTACATTTCGTGGAAGAAGATCCACGACAACTACGGCCCCTTCTTGGTCCTTAAGCCGGACCGGCGCGATGCGGGGGGCAAGGACTTCTTTCAGCTCAAGGTGATCGATCCGGCGACGGCCTCCGATCTTTTTGTCGCGGAGGTAGCGCTCGATTACATGTGGAAAGGGGTGAACGATGATACCGTGTTCTACCCCCTCTACAACGCCTTCCTCGACTGGATGGAGGCGAACACTGGGGAGAAGCCGGGCTCCCGCTGAGCAGCTCGCGGCCGGTAAAAGACTGCCCTGCTGGCGTCGCTTATGCCTCCGCACCTTCGAGGAGATCGCGCAGGGCGGCTTCGTCGAGGATCTCGATGCCGAGTTCCCGGGCCTTGGTGAACTTGCTCCCGGGGTCTTCGCCGGCCACGACATAGTCGGTCTTTTTGCTCACTGAGCCGGTGACCTTGCCACCGGCGGCCTCGATCTGCTCCTTGGCCTCGCCACGGCTCCAGGTGGGGAGGGAGCCCGTGAGGACGAGGGTCTTGCCCGCGAGCGGCTGGGGGCGATCGGCGGGAGGCGAGGGGGGACCCTCGAAGTTGAGGCCGGCCGCACGCAGGCGTTGGAGGAGGGCCTGGTTGTCCTCGTGGGCAAACCAGTCGGTGAGGCTGCGGGCCATGACTTCCCCGATACCGTGCAGGGCGGCGAGTTCCTCGTGAGAGGCCTCGGCGATCCGGTCGAGGTGGCCGAAATGCCGCGCGAGCAACTTGGCCGCCTCGGCTCCCACATGCTGGATGCCGAGCCCGTGGAGGAGGCGCCAGAGCTCGTTGTCCTTGGAGGCCTGGATGGCGCGGACGAGATTCTCGGCGCTTTTTTGCGCGTAGCGCTCGAGGGCGGCGACCTGCTCGACACGGAGGTCGTAGAGGTCGGGGATCTGACGCACCAGGCCGGCCTCGATGAGCTGGCCGATGCTCTCCTTGCCGAGGCCGTCGATGTCCATCGCGACGCGGCTGCCGAAGTGCATGAGCTGGCGGTGGAGCTGCACGGGATTGCCCGCCCCTTTCAGCCGCCAGGCGGCTTGGCCCTCGACGCGCTCGGCATCGAAGCCGAGTTCCTCGAGGCGGCGCGCAAAGTCGAAGGGCTGACTTTCCGGAGGGCGTTTTTCCTTCACCACGCGGACCACCGCGGGGATGACCTCGCCGGCTTTTTCGACAAGCACGGTGTCGCCTTCGCGGATGTCCTTGCGGCGGATCTCATCCTCGTTGTGGAGGGTGGCGCGCTTCACCGTCGTGCCGGCGAGGAGGACGGGCTCGAGTTCAGCGACGGGGGTGAGGGCGCCCGTCCGGCCGATCTGGATGGTCACCTTGTGGAGGCGGGTCTCGGCCTGCTCGGCGGCGAACTTGTAGGCGATCGCCCAGCGCGGGGCCTTGCTCGTGAAACCGGCGCGGCGCTGGCCGCCGCGGTCGTTGAGCTTGAGGACGACGCCGTCGGTCGGATAGGGCAGTTCCTCGCGCCGGCGGTCGATCTCTTCAATCGCGCTCCAGGCGCCGTCGATGCCCTCGGTCACGCGGGTCTCGGGAGAAACCGGCAGGCCCCAGGCGGCGAGACCGTCGACGATCGCCTTCTGGTCCGGCGGGTCCCAACCCTCCACCGCGCCGAGGCCGTAGAGGAGGATCTCGAGGCGACGCTGGCGCACGACGGCGAGATCGAGCTGCTTGAGGGTGCCGGCGGCGAGGTTGCGCGGATTCATGTATTCCGCTTCGCCCGCCTCGCGGCGCTCGGTGTTGATGCGGCGAAACTCCTCGAAGGTCATGAAGACCTCCCCGCGGATCTCGGCGAGGGCGGGGATGGGCGGGGCGCCGGGGGACTTTTTGAGTTCGGCGGGAAGGGAGCGGATGGTGCGCACGTTTTCGGTCACGACGTCGCCCTCGGTGCCGTTGCCGCGAGTCACGGCGCGGACGAGTCGTCCATGCTCGTAGGTCAGGCTGATGGCGAGGCCATCGATCTTGGGCTCGGCGAGGAGGAGGAGGCGGTCCTCGGCGGGCTGGTCGGCAGCAGCAGCAAAGAGTTCGGCCTGGCTCGTCTTTTCGCCTACGGAAGGAGGATTGAGCTGGCGGGCGAGACGGCGGGCCCACTCGACGAGTTCGCCGTGGTCATAAGTGTTGTCCAGGCTCATCATCGGCTCGCGGTGCCGGTAAGAGGCAAAGCCCTCTTGGCGATCGTCGCCCACTTGGCGGGTGGGGCTCGCTGTCGAGGCAAGCGCGGGATGCTCCTTCTCCAGCGCTTCGAGTTCCTTCACGAGCGCGTCGAACGCCTGGTCGGAGATCTCGGGTGCATGCTCGACGCGATAGAGGTGCTCGTGGTGCGCGATCTGGGCGCGCAGTTCCTGGTGACGGGTGGCAGGGTCGGACACGGTGGATGGTCTCAGGCGGAAGGGGGGGACGGGCGGGGCAGGAGGCGCCACTCGAGAATGCGGCGATAGACGGGAAGGTGGCGGTAGGCGAGGACCGCAACGACCGCGCCCAAGCCGTCAGCGAGGAGGTCCGCGAGGGAGAAATGACGGTGCGGATTGAAGGCTTGGAGGCCTTCGTCGAGGAAGCCGAAGGCGAGCGCGGCGAGGATCGCGAAAGGCGCCTGGCGGGGCACCGCGAGTCCCGTGCGGGCAAAGACACGCAGCCAGAGGGTGGCGAGAAGCCCGAAGAGAAGGAAGTGGGCGAGCTTGTCAGACGTCATCCAGCCGGCCTCGGGAAGGGCCGGGGAGACGCGAACGCTGGAAGCAAGGGTCAGGCTGGCCATGAGGAGAAGAGGCCAGATACCCGGTGCGACGGTGCGGAGGCGCGGCATGCGAGCGGTATGCGAAGGCAGCACTGGCGCCAATGCGAGGTTTTTTCCTCGGATCCCAGGAGGGAAAATTGGCACACTTTAAGCGCGGTTATTTAAGCGAGTTTTAGGTTTACAGGTAAAATCGCCGCTCCATGTTCGGGAGCGTCCTCGTCCTTCGCTGTCACTGACTCCAAACTACGCATTTTTCACATGGCCATTCCGCAGATTGCCCAGAAGTCCGAGCAAGAAATCCGCGAAGCGATGAAACGTTGTCCCGAGCCCTCCGTGGCGGCCGCGGTCGAGTTTCATCAGACGCAGGATCCGGCACTGGTGCCGACCATTGTGCTGGGAATCATCGAGCGTTTTGTCGAACCAGGGGTGCGTCCGCGGGTCCAGATGGCGGACGATCAAGTGCGCCTGATGGACGACTTGGGGATCGATTCCCTCCTCATGGTGGAGATCGTGATGGTGATTGAGGAGTCGCTCGGGATTTCGATCGAGAACGAGGAACTGCGGGGGCTGCGCTCGCTTGGTGACGTGAAGGAGTTTCTCGGAGCCAAGCTGCGGGGCGATCCCTCGCCCCTTGCGAAGCGCCTCTTCGGCCTTGAGCAGATCGCCGCCTCGATGC
>JBKHAU010000149.1:0-6578 GCA_046542725.1 Opitutales bacterium | reverse complement strand
TTTTTTGTTCAAATACCGAATTCTGCCGTCGTTGCCGGCTGAGGAGGGCACTCCCGCGGCACCCTGGCGGCGGCGACCGGGAGCGCCGACGTCCCCGTCGGCCTTGAGACTCAGGATGCCATGAACCGGTTCGGGCAAGGTTCCTGCCTCGTGGACCTCGCCGTCGAAGCGCCTGACGTTTTGGCGCAGGAACATGCCGCGAGATTGTGCCCGCTGCCCGCTCCGCCAACCGCGCCTTCTCCACTACATCGCACCTGCGCGAGGCAACCATGCGGTTTTGGCGGCGACTGTTGGAATCTACCCACGACGTACGCTCTCCGAGAACGCCATTTTCAAGGAGTTTCAGCCACCACTGCGGAACTGGGCCTAGGCAGAGAGGCGCTGACAGCGCTCGGCGACCTCGCAGAGGGAGAGACGAACCTGGGGAAAGGCTTGCACGAGCGTATCGAAGATCGCGTCGAGAGCATATTCCCGGGCGAGCCGATGGTCGCGGGCGGTGGCGAAGGAACGTTGTCCGATGCCCATGTAATACCCCACACCAGGAGCGCCGCGGCGCTGGGCCCGAGCCTCGATGTAGGCCGCGAAAAAGCCGGTCATGAAGAGGTAGTGGTTGCCCGCGGCGGACATGAGGTGAAACCGGCGGCTACCCTGTGCGGCGTCCAGTTCCTGCGCGTAGTCGATGCTGAGAAGGAGTGCGGTCTGCCGCTCGCGAAAGGGTTGGGTCAGGCGACCCGCGCGCACGCACTCGGCGCAGACCCCTGCGACATAGTCTGCGAGGTCGCGGTCCTCCAGCCCGACCTCGAGTAGAGCGCGCCGAAGGAGGACGTAGAAAAAAAGGCGAGAGGACAGGCGGACCGCGCCTTCCCCTTTTTCGAGGGCACGGGTCAGGGATTCACTGTCGAGAATTTGGTCGAGCGAATCCGGATCGGCCAGAAGTCGGAAGAGGCCGTCGCGGTTCGCGTCATCATCGGTCATGGCGTTGAGCAGAAACTCAACATCCCCGGCGGAGAGACAGTGCCGGGCGCTCCAGGATGTTTCCTCCATACGGGAGGATGTAAAGCAGTTCGAAGGCCAAGAGCAATCCATGGCCGCCGGATGGCGCGGCTCTCCGCTGACGAAAGCGGCGGTGCGTCTCAGGCCTTCAGCTCACGCTCCGGCTCGACCTCGGCGGCGTAGTCGACACCCGGCAATCCGAAGCCAAAGAGGCGGAGGAAGTTTTCCTGGTAGCCATCGAAATCGGTCAGCGCATCGATCGTCTCGCTCGAGACCTGGGGCCAGAGTTCCTTCACCGCCGCCTGCACGTCCTCCCGCATCTCCCAGTCGTCGACCCGGACGCGACCCTCCTCGTCGAAGTTGAGAACGCCGTCGCCATACATCTGGGTGCGGAAGAGACGGTCCATCTGGTGGATGCAGTCCTCATGCAGCCCCTTCTCCTTCATCACCTTGAAGAGGATCGAAATGTAGAGGGGGACGACCGGGATGGCGCTGCTCGCCTGCGTCACGACCGCCTTGTTGACGGAGACAAAGGCGCGCCCACGGTCGACCTTGAGGCGGGCGTCGAGCTTGTCGGCGGTCTCCCGCAGGGGCTTCTTGGCGGCGCCGATCGAGCCGTTGGTGTAGACCGGCCAGGTCACCTCGGGGCCGATGTAGTCGAAGGCGCAGGTGGTGGCGCCCTGCGCGAGCACACCGGCCGCATCGAGGGCGTTGATCCAGCGTTCCCAATCTTCGCCCCCCATCACCTTGACGGTGTGCGCGATCTCTTCCGCGGTGGCCGGCTCGATCGTGATGGGCGAAACCGTCTTTTTGTCGGTGTCGAGGTTGTTCGCGGTGTAGGGGGCGCCGATCGGCTTGAGCGTACTGCGGTAGGTCTCACCCGTTTCCGGATCGGTGCGCCGGGGCGAGGCGAGGCTGTAGATCACGAGGTCGACCTCGCCAAGCTGATCCTTGATGAGCTCGATCGTCTGCGTCTTGAGCTCGTCGGAGAAGGCATCGCCGTTGAGCGAGCGCGCCCAGAGGCCGGCCTTCTCCGCTTCTTCCTCGAAGGCGACGGAGTTGTACCAGCCCGCGGAGGCCGGCTTGCCGTTGCTCGAGGGCCGCTCGAAAAAGACCCCGAGAGTCGCGGCGCCTGCACCGAAGGCGGCCGTGATGCGGGCGGCGAGGCCATAGCCGGTGGAGGCGCCGAGGACGAGAACCTTCTTCGGGCCGTCCTTGATCGGCCCTTTTGATCGCACATGCGCGATCTGTTCCCTGACATGGGCGGCGCAGCCTTCCGGATGCGCGGTGATGCAAACGAAGCCTCGGATACGGGGTTTGATAATCATCTCAGCAAAAACGAAAACCGTAGGTCAGCCCGTTTGAGCGGCAAACAAAAAGGGGTTGCTTCTCCCCGCCACCGACCTGTCCTGACGGCATGGGACGTTGGGCGGCGATCTTCGACTGGGACGGTGTCATCCTCGACAGCCGTGCGGCGCATGCCGCGAGCTGGGAACGCCTCGCCGCCGAGATCGACCGGCCGCTGCCACCCGATCACATGGAACGGGGCTTCGGCCGGCGCAACGCGAGCATCATCCCCGAGATCCTCCACTGGAGCGAGGATCCCGCCGAGATCGAGCGCCTGGGGGAGCGCAAGGAGGCGCTCTACCGCAAAATCCTCGCCGGCGGTACCATCGAGCCGCTGCCGGGGGTGCGCGATCTCCTCCAGGGACTGCAGGACGCCGAGGTCCCCTGCGCGGTCGGTTCGTCGACCGCGCGCGCCAATATCGAGGTGGCAATGAAGGCAATGGAGCTGGAGCCCTTTTTCGCCGCCATCGCGAGCGGCGAGGACGTGGAAAACGGCAAGCCCGCGCCCGACGTCTTTCTTCTCGCGGCGGAGCGACTCGGGGTGGAACCGGCGCGCTGCATCGTGCTCGAAGATGCCCCCTTCGGCGTCGAGGCCGCCTTGGCCGGAGGCATGCTGTCGATCGGCGTTGCGACCGACGGCGACCCGGACAAGCTCTCCGCCGCCCATCGCGTCGTCGCCTCTCCCGCCGCTCTCTCCGTCCACGCCCTCGAAGCCCTCCTGCGTGCTCAAAACCGTCTCCCATGAGTGAATCCCTCCCTGACTCCGCCGCCGACTCCGATTCCCGGGCGAGCAAGCAACTGACCATCCGCATCCTTATCGGGATGGGGGCGGGTGTCCTCCTCGGCGTCGGATTGAACCTCCTCCGAACCTACGCCCTCTCTGCGGAGACCGCCGCCATCGTCCAGACCTGGGTCAGCGATGGTGTGCTCCACGCCGTCGGCCGCATTTTCGTCAACCTTCTCCAGGTCATCGTCATCCCGCTCGTGCTGACCTCCCTCATCAGTGGCACGGCGGCGATGGAGGATATCGTGAAGGTTGGACGAGTCGGCCTGAAGACGCTCGGGTTCTACCTTGCCACCACGACCATTGCGCTCGTCCTCGCGATGACGGCGGCGCTCATTGTGCGCCCCGGGGCGAGCTTCGAACTGGAGTCTGAGGTCGAGTTCAGCGCGAACGAGGCACCGGCCCTCGTCGATGTGCTCATCGGCGTCTTTCCGCGCAACATCTTCGAGTCGATGACGGGGGGCGAGATGCTCCCGATCATCGTCTTCGCGGTCCTCTTCGGGCTGTCCATCACGATGGCAGGGGCGCCGGGGCGGCGGGTTCTGGCCTTTATCGAAGACGCCAACGAGGTCGTCATGAAGCTCGTCTGGATCGTCATGCAACTGGCGCCCTACGGCGTCTTTGCCCTCATCGCGCGGACCTTTGCGAACGAGGGCTTCACGGCCTTTGTCCCCCTCCTGAAGTATTTCGGCGTCGTCCTCGCGGTCCTTTTGTTGCACCTCGCGGTGACCTATCCGGTGCTTCTCAAGCTCCTCAGCGGGCTCGATCCGTTACAGTTCCTGCGCAAGTTGCGGGAGGTGCAGCTCTTCGCCTTCTCGACCGCTTCGAGCAACGCGACCATCCCCGTGAGCCTGCGTACGGTGGAGCATCGTCTCGGGGTGAAAAACTCCATCGCTTCGTTCTCCATTCCCCTCGGCGCGACGATCAACATGGACGGGACGGCCATCATGCAGGGGGTCGCAACGGTCTTCATCGCCCAGGTCTATGGCTTCGATCTTGGGCTGGGGGCGCTCCTCACGGTCGTCGTGACCGCGGTCCTGGCGTCGATCGGGACAGCCGGGGTGCCGGGCGTCGGACTCATCATGCTCGCCATGGTCCTGCAGCAGGTCAATCTGCCGGTGGAAGGCATCGGCCTCATCATCGGCATCGACCGACTCCTCGACATGGTGCGCACGGCAGTCAACGTGACGGGCGACTGTGCCGTCACCTGCATCGTGGCGAAGAGCGAGGGCGAGTGGGACGAACCCGTCTTTCGCGCCCCGTGAGGAAGGCGAGCGCGCCGGTGTCGGCCGGCGCCACGCCTTACTGCACCGTCATGAAGCGAAAGAAGCGCGTCCCATCGACAGGCAGATCGCCGACGATGAAGACGGCCGGCGAGCCCGCACTGTAGGCCTTCATGTCCCCTTCGTCCTGCCATTGGACGAGATCCGTGCTGGTCTGGAGGACGCCTTGCAGGTCATTCGCCACGGTGAAGCTGAGGAAAGCCGTCAGGGTGTTGTCCGTGGCGTCGAGGAGGATGGTGGTGCTCGGCAGTTCGGTAGGGATTTCGCCGCTATCCGGCGTCTCGCCCGGCACCGGGTCCGAAGGGCTCTCCCCGGGAGGCTGGTCACTCGGCGGTGCATCCTGCGCAAAGGCCGCCGGGGCCAACAGACCCCCAGCCAAGCCGAGGGCGAGGAGGAAGCGGGCGCCGCGCCAGCCGCGGCCGAAAGGATTTGCAAGGCTCATACGATTCATCGCCTGCGACAGTGCCGGCTAGCGATCCGGAGGCAAGCCTCGGCAGAGGCCGAATGTGCGGACGCGAGCGCGGGTGCCACGAGTCGAGGGACAAATCTCCGGTGCCCTCTTGTGCCGTCTCTTCACATGACCCATCCTCGAAACAATGCGATTTGAACTGCAGGCCGACTTCGGACCCCAGGGTGACCAGCCCACCGCCATCGCGGACCTCGTCCGCTCCATCCGCGCGGAGAACAAGTTTCAGACCCTGCTCGGAGTGACGGGCAGCGGCAAGACCTTCACGATGGCCAACCTCATCCAGGAGCTGCAACGCCCCACTCTCATCATGTCGCACAACAAGACGCTCGCGGCACAACTCTTCAGCGAGTTCAAGAGCTTCTTCCCACGCAACGCGGTGGAGTACTTCGTCTCCTACTACGACTATTATCAGCCGGAGGCCTACATCCCCACGACGGACACCTACATCGAGAAGGATTCGTCGATCAACGACGAGATTGAGCGCCTCCGCATTTCCGCCACCAGTTCGCTCATCTCGCGACGCGACGTCATCGTCGTGGCAAGCGTGAGCTGCATTTACGGCCTCGGCTCGCCGGAGGACTTCAAGGCCATGATGATCCCCCTCGAAGTGGGCCACGAGGTGGGCCGCGACACCTTTCTCGCGCGCCTCGTGGAGAACCTTTACGAGCGTAACGACGTGAAATTCGCCCGCGGCTGTTTCCGCGTGCGCGGCGAGACGATCGATGTCTTTCCGGCCTACATGGAGAGCGCCATCCGCGTCGAATTCTGGGGCGATGAGATCGAGTCGATCCGCGAACTCGACCCGCTCACCGGCGAGACGGGGGCGCGCTTCGAGCATTTTCACCTCTATCCGGCAAACCAGTTTATCACCCCACGCGACAAGATGGAGATGGCGATTGGCCGGATCGAACGTGAGCTGGAGGAGCGGGTCGCCTTCTTCGAAAAGCAGGGCCGACTGCTCGAGGCCCAGCGCATCCGCATGCGCACCGACTACGACCTCGAGATGCTGCGGGAGATGGGCTTCTGCAACGGCATCGAAAACTATTCCCGCCACCTCTCCGGCCGCCGCGAGGGCGACCGCCCGTTCTGCCTCATCGACTTCTTCCCCGACGACTTTCTCCTCATCCTCGACGAGAGCCACGCCACCCTGCCCCAGATCGGGGCGATGTACAATGGCGACCGCTCGCGCAAGGAGCGGCTCGTCGATTTCGGCTTTCGCCTCCCCAGCGCACTCGACAACCGGCCGCTCAAGCTCGACGAGTTTCAAGAGGTGACCGGGCAGACTCTCTTCGTTTCCGCCACCCCGGCGAAATACGAGGTGGAACGCTCGACGGTGGTGGCCGAGCAGGTCATCCGCCCCACCGGCCTGGTCGATCCGACGATCGAGATCCGCCCCATCAAAGGCCAGGTGGAGGACCTCATCGCGGCCGCCCAGGAGGCCGTCGCGGCCGGCGAGCGGGTCCTCGTCACGACCCTCACCAAGCGCATGTCGGAGGACCTTTCAACCTTCCTGCGCGAGCGCGACGTGAAGGTCGAATACCTCCACAGCGACATCGATGCGATCGAGCGCGTGGAGATCCTGCGCAAACTGCGCGCGGGCGACTTCGATGTGCTCGTGGGCGTGAACCTCCTGCGCGAAGGCCTCGATCTGCCCGAGGTCGCCCTCGTCGCCATCCTCGACGCGGACAAGGAAGGCTTTCTG
>JBKHAU010000148.1:0-6615 GCA_046542725.1 Opitutales bacterium | reverse complement strand
GCGCCGACCAGGCGGAAATCCAACGCCTGCACCAGGTCTTCGAAGAGGCTGTGGCGAAACTCGAGACTCTGCGCTCCGAACGGGATCGCCTCCACGCCGAACTCGCGGCCGCCGAGCGCCGGAGCGAGGAAAGCGGACGCGTCTGGGAAGCCGACCAGGCCGAGATCCAGCGCCTGCAAAGCCAGCTCGCAGAGCGCGACGGGCGGCTTTCCCAGCTCGAAGCCGAGGTCCAACCACTCCGCGAGGGCCCTTGGGCGGCCGCCCGCGCGGCCCGTCGCCGTGCCCGTGAAGGCTGACCACCTCCTCGCCGAGCTGCGGGCCCATCGCCCGCTCCCGGCCGGCCCCTCCCCCGGCGAGGAGGCGCACTGGTTTGGCGAACTCGGCTACCACCTCGGCGGGCCGCTCTGCGTCGCGTTTCTCCAATGGATCCTGGCGCACCCGGCGGCGCGCAAGTGCGAGTGGTTGTGCTTTCTCGCGCGCGATGGCTGGATCATGCAGCAATGCTTTGAGGCCGCCGGTTTTCGCACGAGCGCACCGGCGCCCGATCTGTACCTCCTCGCCTCCCGGCGGGCCCTGACACTCGCCACCCTGCGCCGGGTCGACGCGCAGGCCCTCGCCTTTTTCACCTCCGGGCGGCTGCGTTACAGCGCGGAGGACTGCCTGCGGCGCCTTGGCATCGCGCGGGAACCCGCCCGGACGGCACTCGCGACGGAGGGTTTCGACACGCCGCACCAGCGTCTGCAGGAGGCAGACCTGCCCCGCCTGCATCGCGTCCTGCGCGGCCTCGAGCCGCTCCTTCTCGCTCAGGCGAGGGAAGAAGCCACCGCCTACCGGGCCTATCTCAGACAGTTTGGGCTGACCCCGGGCACGCGGCTCGCGGTGATCGACATCGGCTGGCACGGCTCGATGGTGCGGCATCTCGACGCCCTCCTCGGTGCAGGGAGTGCGCCCACCTGCACGGGTTTCCTTCTCGGACGACACGCGCCCCGCGTTCAAGATGCGTCCTGCTCCGCCGCCGTGCCGATCCACGGCTTTCTCTTTGAGGGCGGAGAACCAGCGGAGCATGCCCAGAGCGTGCGGCACTGCGTCGAGCTGGTGGAGTTTTTCTTTGCCCACACCGAGCCGTCGCTGGTGCGCTTCGAGGGCGCGGCGGGGGAGCCGCGGCCGGTCTTCGATGGGGAACGTGCTTCGCCTGCGCAGGACGGTTGGACCCAAGCGGTGCAGGCGGGCATGCGCGCCTTCGCGGCCGATTTCCGTGCGGCCGGCGGGACGGCGCGCGAGGCGCTCTCGCGGGCCGCGGTGATGGCACCCCTCGCGCGGCTTCTGCGCCAGCCGACCGCGGCGGAGGGGCGTCTGCTCGGTGCGGTCGAGTGGTCGGACGGCTTCGGCCCCGGCCAGCGCCTGCAGCCGCTGGCACGCAAGTCACCCATCGCGCGCAACCTGCTCGCGCCGGGGCGTTTCAAGCGGGAGTTCAAACAGGCGTATTGGCGTGCTGGATACGCCGCGCAGCTGAGCGGCCTCGAGCGCGCGCTTCTGCGGGTGCTTGCCCCGGTCGGGATGAACCGCCTCGCGCCCCCCCTGCGCGAGAGGGTCTAGGCCGGCATGGGCTCGTGATAATTTGCGCCTTCGACGTAGGGCTCGACGATGCCCGTGCGCACGCAGAAGTCGCCGAAGCGTTCACCCTCCTCGCGCTCGTCCTTGTAGCGCTCGAGGAGCGGAACGACGGTCGGGAGGAGATCGTCGGCGGGCACCGCGTCACGATAGAGACGGGCGAGGCGGTCGCCCTCCGCGGAGGCACCAAGGTAGAGATTGTATTTGCCCGGCGCCTTGCCCACCAGGCCGATCTCGGCAAGGAAGGGACGGGCGCAGCCGTTGGGACAGCCCGTCATGCGAATGACGATCTCGTCCTCGAGAAGGCCGAGGCGCTTGAGTTCCTGTTCGAAAGCGGTCACGAGGTCGGGCAGGTAGCGCTCCGACTCAGCGAGGGCGAGACCACAGGTGGGGAGGGCGACACAGGCCATCGACTGGCGCCGCATGCCGCTGCTCTCGATTCCCTGGAGAAGGCCGAACTCCTCGGCGAGGTCGTGGATGCGGTCCTTTGCCGCCGCCTCGACGGCACCGATGATGAGGTTCTGGTTGTTCGTGAGGCGGAAGTCGCCGGTGTGGACCTTGGCGATCTCGCGCAAGCCCGTCTTCATCGGGAAGCCGGGCAGATCCTTTACACGACCGTTCTGGATGAAAAGGGTGAGGTGCCACTTGCCATCCACGCCTTCGGTCCAGCCGTAGCGGTCGCCCCGGTGCTCGAACTTGAAGGGACGCGGCTTGAGCAGCTTCTTGCCGAGGCGCTTTTCGACCTCGGCGCGGAACCAGTCGAGGCCCCGGTCCTTGATGGTGTACTTGAGGCGGGCGTGGGCGCGGTTGGTGCGATCGCCAAAATCACGCTGGGTGGTGACGACGTGCTCCGCCACCGCAACCGCGTCCTCGGGCTTGCAGAAGCCCATCACCTCGGCGAGGCGGGGATGTGTCTCGACGTTGCCGTGGGTCGTGCCCATGCCGCCCCCGACGGTCACGTTATAGCCGACAATCTTTCCTTTTTCGACAATCGCGATGTAGCCGAGGTCGTGGGCGAAAATGTCGACGTCGTTGCTCGGCGGGACGGCGACGACGACCTTGAATTTCCGCGGAAGGTAGGTCTTGCCGTAGATCGGCTCCTCGTCGGCGCCGCCTTCGACCTTTTCCCCATCGAGCCAGATCTCGTGGTAGGCGCTCGTGCGGGGCGTGAGGTGGTCGCTGATCGCCTGGGCGAGGGCCTGGGCATCCGCGTGGACGGCACTCTCGTAGGGGTTGGGGTTGCACATCACGTTGCGGTTCACGTCGCCGCAGGCCGCGATGGTGTCGAGGAGCGCGTCGTTGATCTCCTTGATCGTGCGCTTGAGATTGAACTTCAGAACCCCGTGAAACTGGAAGGCCTGGCGCGTCGTGAGCTTGAGCGTGCCGTTGGCGAAGGCGTCGCTCAGGCGATCCATCTCGATCCACTGCGCGGGCGTGCAGACGCCACCCGGCACCCGCACGCGAATCATGAAGCTGTAAGCCTTGTCGAGGAGCTTCTGGCGGCGCTCCTTGCGCAGGTCGCGGTCATCCTGGAGATAGATGCCATGAAACTTCGTGAGCTGGGCGTCGTCCGCGGAGATGTCCCCGGAAATGGGATCAGCCAGGCTCTCGAGGATGGAGCCGCGCAGGAAGTTGCTCTGGACCTTGAGGCCTTCGTTCTTGTGGGGGGAATTGGTGGACTTTTTTCCAGCCATGGTAGGCTCAAGAGAGTTAATTAAGGTTTCTAGGGCAAGTTAATAAACATTACCCTACGCGAGTGCTTCGGGAGAGCAGGGGGTCGCGTGTGGCGGCCATTTTCGGAGGAGACACCGGCACCCAAGGCCAGCGGTGGGCAAAGTGCAATCCCGGCGACGATCTTCTCTGTGCGCTCAATCGCGGCGCACGCGCAGGAGGGCGGTCTCATTGTCGCGCGAGACGAGGAGGACATACTCGGCGGCAGCGCCCTCTGCACTCTCGATCGCCGCAAGGAGCGCACTGGCCTCGGCCAGGTCTGCAACGGGCTCCCCTCCGATTTCGAGAATCCAGTCACCCGCGCGCAGGCCGGCCGCGGCCGGCGGACTGTTGGGTCGCACGAAGGAGACGATGACCCCCTCCATGGCACTCCAGTCGACCCGCCGCTGAAGGGCGTCACCGAGGACGGTGGCGCGGACCGTGAGACCGAGATCCTCGAAGTAGCGGCGTTCGGCCTCGCGCTCCTGCGGCGGTGCAGGGATGGGGCGGGGCCTCAGTTCGAGTTCTTCGTCGCCCCGCACGATGGTCATGCGGAGGGGCTCTCCGAGCGGGCTCTGGCGGATTTTCCGCTCGAGGAAGACCTGCACGACGGAATCGGGGCGGAACCGCGGGAGCGGCTGCCCGCGGATCGCGACGATGATGTCGCGTTCCTCGAAGCCTGCCTCCGCCGCCGGGCTGCCGGGCAGGACCTCGCTGAGGATGACCGCGCCCTGGTCCTCCAGACCGAGAAAGGCGGCCGTCTCGCGATCGAGCGGCTGAATCCCGGAGACACCGATCCACGGGCGCTCGGCGGCCACCCCGGCGGCGGGATCCTCGCCGAGGGACTCGAGAAAGGGCTCCGCGAGGAGAAAGGCGAAGGACTCGTTGGGATTGACGAGATTGATCCCGTAAGCCTCCCCTGCGAGCCACATTTCGCGCTCGACCGCGTTGGCGGCGAGCGCCCAGCCAAGGAATGCACCCCTCGCGTCGAAGACTGCGCTGCCCGGCGTGGCAAGATCGTTGGTTCCGAAACCGGTTTCGAGGGGCAGTTTGTGGGTGGCGGAGAGGCGCCCATGCCGGAAATAGGGCATGTAGTCGAAGAGTTCATCGGTCAGACAGATGCCCCAGACCTCTTCGCCGATCGCCGGCTGCGCGGAGGGAAACGCCGTGATCGGCGTCAGTTCGGCGCGCGCGGCCTCCTCCACGCGAAGGACAAACCAGCCGTTGACCGCGTCCTCGCCGAGAAACTCCGCGGCGTAGCCCTCGCCGTGCGATCGTGGCAAATGAACCCGCACCTCGCGGATACGCTCGAAAGGGAGCCAGCGGGGAAAGGTGTTGCCCAACAACACGATATGCCCCTGCTCATCGACTACGAGGCCCACCGCACTGCCCTGTTGCCGATCGACCTCACCGGCCAGCGAGTAGCGCACCATCACGACAGCGCCCGTGCGTTCCGCGAACTGCTCCGCGTAGTCGGCCCGCAGGCCGCTCGCAAAGAAGGCGAAGAGCATCACCACGCGCCAGGCGGAGAAAGGAAATGGACCATTCATGGGGGCGACGCTGCCAGTCCGGCGGAAGGGGGCAAACACATCCCGGCGGCCGGATTTGACGGCGCGGCCTCGCGACCTAATCTCGCGTCGTGAAGCCATCCTTCGCTGACCTTGATCCGTCCCGCCGCCACTTCATCCGACGGAGCGTCGGCGCGTTTCTATTGGCGGTGAGCGGCATTCCTGCCAGTGCGAGGGCGGCGGCTGTCGGCACGCCCCTGCGACAGGAGCCCCTGCCCTTCACTCCGGGAGCGCTCGGACCCGCGATCGGAGAGCGGGCCCTGCGCCTGCACCATGGAGAGCACCATCGCGCGCATCTCGAGGCCCTGCGGCGTCTCCTCGCGAAGGCGGCGGTGAGCCCTTCGGCGAGCGTCGAGTGGGTCGTCAGCCATCTCGGGACCTTCCCTTCCGAACTGCGGGCGGAGGTGCGCCACCACGCGGGGGGCCATCTCAATCATAGCCTGTTCTGGGAGACGCTCTCTCCTCCGGGCACGGTGGCGTTCGCCCCCCGTTCCCCGCTCGGCCGCGAGATCCGGCGCACCTGGTGGAGTGAGGAGCGCTTTCTCGAGGCCCTCCGCCAGGCCGGCGTCGGGCTCTTCGGGAGCGGTTGGGTGTGGCTTTGTGCGCGGCCTGACGGCTCGCTCTATCTCACCACTACCGCCAACGAGGACAACCCACTCATGCCCCAAGCGGGCGAGGAAGTCGGGTTTCCCGTGCTGGGTCTCGATGTCTGGGAACACGCCTATTACCTCGACCATCAGAGCGGGCGGGCGACCTATCTCGAGCAACTCAGTCGCTGCCTCGACTGGCGCGCGGCCGAGCGCCGCTTTGCCGCCCGATCCTTCGCATCGGAAGCGGACTGAGCGCGGGCGGTGAAGGAGAGGGATTGACCTCGCGCCCACCCTTGCGACGATGCGCCGACATGAGCGACCAGTCCCCCACTGAAATCACCGCCGAGCTGACAGCCGGCACCGTCAAGTTCCGCCTCTTTCCCGACCGCGCGCCCAAGGCGGTGGAAAACTTCGTCACCCATGCGAAGAACGGCTACTACGACGACGTGCCGTTTCACCGCGTCATCAAGTCCTTCATGATCCAGGGCGGCGATCCCACCGCTACCGGCCGCGGTGGGCAGTCCATCTGGGGCAAGCCTTTCAAGGACGAGTGCCACAAGGACCTCGGCTTCAGCAAGCCGGGTCTGCTCGCGATGGCCAACGCCGGTCCGGGAACCAACGGTAGCCAGTTTTTCATTACGACTGCGGCGACCCCCTGGCTGAACGGCAACCACACCATCTTCGGCGAGGTCATCGAGGGCTACGAGGTGATTGAAAAGATCGAGAACTCCCCCACCGACGGGTCTGATCGCCCGCTCGAGAAGCAGGCCATCGTCTCGTTCACGTTCTGAGCGACACGGCTCCGTGCTGGACCACCCTCGTCTTCGAGGGCTGGACGTTTCATTGCTCGGCTCCGCTGCGCCGCGGTGCGCCCACCCTCCTCGCCCTGCATGGTTTCAGCGGGGGCGGACTCGACTTCCGTCCCCTCGCGGAGCACCCGGGCGCTCCGCGCGATCTCGTCTGGGTCGCGCCCGACCTGCCCGGACACGGTGCCACCGGACTCGCGCCCGGCCCCGAGGCGTTTTCCATGGCCGGGATGGCGGCGACCCTCGACCGCTTCTGCGCCGCGCACGATCTGCGCCCTTGGGTCTTGGGATACTCGATGGGGGGCCGCGTCGCGCTGAGTTGGGCGGTCG
>JBKHAU010000147.1:0-6631 GCA_046542725.1 Opitutales bacterium | reverse complement strand
GATCCATGAGCGCAATGAACTGCTCGTCCTGCGCCTGCAGGGGCGGATCGAGGCGGAGTTGGAGCAAGCGGAGTTCCTCATTCAGCACCTCGCGCTGCATCTGCGCGAACGAGTGCAGGGAGAAGACGGGCATGCGATCGACTTCGGCGAACTGACCGCCGTCCAGCGCTTCGATTCCCTCGTCCTTCTCTCCCCCGACGGAATCGCTCTGGGCGTCCAGCTTTCCGACGACGCGCCGCATCGGGTGGAAGATCTCATCGGCAATGACTTGAGCCGCCAGCCCTTCTTCCGCCGTGGTCGCACCGCTCAGACCCCAATCTGGACCGATTCCTTTCATTCCGCCCTGACGGGCCGATGGGCGGTGGCGGTGAGCTGCGCCCTCGAGGACGGTCATGTCCTTGCCGGGGTGCTTTCGCTCGTGGACCTCGCCCGGCAACTGCGGGTTGAACACTTCGCGCCCGCCGACCTCCGCCTCGGTCTGGTCGACCGCCAAGGTGTCGTCCTCTACCACACCGACGGAGACCTCGTCGCAATACGCGAGAATCTCGCCCCGGTTCTGCCCCGCTCGCCGGCTGACGCGGCCGTCGTGCCCCTCGAGTTCACCCATCAGGGCACGCCCTACCTCGGCTCGATGGCCTCGCTGGGGAGCATTGAGTGGCATCTCATTGGAGGCCGTCCCGCCGCCGTCATGATGGCTCCGATGAACTCCCTCGGGCGTGCGCTGTTGGTCGCCGGGACCATTAGCGTCCTCATTGCGGTTCTCTTTGCCCTCTACCTCGCGCGGTCCATCGCCCGCCCGCTGCGGGAACTGCAACGCATCACCAATGCGATCGCTCGAGGCAACTACGACACGCGCTCTCCCTTTGCTCAACGGGCGCATCCCGAAATCGACTCCGTGCTCGAGAGCATTTCCGAAATGGCAGGCGCGCTGAAAGGCCGCGAACGGGCCCTGCGGGAGTCCCGCAACGAGTTCGAAGTGCTCTTCAACAGTGGCAACGACGCCATGTTCATCGTCGCGGCGGACGAGTCGAGCAAGACCCTGGGGCGGATTCTCGCGGTCAACGAGCAGGCCGCTCATGTCCTCGGGACGAGCCGTCAAGCGCTCTGGGGACGATGCTTCGAGGAAGTGACACAGGTGCCGCCGTACGCCGACCCGGCAACCGATCTGGGCGCGCTCTTTGGGCAGGGACGGCACCTTTTCGAGCGCCTCTTGCAAGGCTCCTCCGGGGAGCCCGCCCTCTTTGAAGTCAATGCGCGGCTCTTCAGCTTTCGCGGGGAGCGCCGGGCGGTCCTCATCGCGCGTGACATCAGCGCGCGGCACCGCACCGAGGAGGCGCTGATCGAGGCCAAGGAGAAGGCCGAGTCGGCGGACCATGCCAAAAGCGAGTTCCTCGCCGTGATGAGTCATGAGATCCGCACCCCGATGAATGCGATCATCGGCTTTTCGGAGCTGCTCGAGATGGAAATCGAGCAACCCCAGCACCAGGGATTCGTCACCAAGATCCTCGAGAACAGCCATCACCTGATTCGCCTGATCGACGATATCCTGGCCTATGTGCGCATCACCAGTCGCCAGCTCGAGGTCGCCCCGAAGCCCTTCTCGCCACGGGGGTTGTTCGATGAGATCCGCGAATATGCGGAGATCCGCATTGCCCAGTCGCGACGGCCCCTGCGCTTCGAAGCACTCTATGAGGACGTCTTTCCTCGTGAGATCGTAGCTGACCGCGGCCGTATCAATCAGGTCCTGACCAACCTCGTGAACAACGCCATCAAGTTCTCCGACAACGGCGTCATTCACTTCAGCATGGGCATCAAATTTCAGCCCGCCCGCCCGCCACGGCTCACCTTCCGCCTTGAGGACGAGGGCATCGGCATTGCCCCCGAGAACCTCGCACGGATTTGGCAGCCCTTTGAACAAGTCTCTCTGACCGATCACCGCCGTCGCGGAGGCGTCGGCCTCGGTCTCGCCATCTGCAAGCATATCGTCGAGGCGATGGGCGGGGAGATTGCCTGCGAGAGCGCCTTGGGCGAAGGCAGCGTCTTCACCCTCGAACTCGAGCTCGTCGACGCTGCCGACACCGCATTCAGCCCGCCCGCCCCGACTCCCACCGCCACCGCCCCCCTCGACGACCTGCGCCTCATCAGCGCGGAGGACAACCCTGCCAACCGGGCGGTTCTGCGCGCCATTCTCCGCAAGCTCAACCTGCGCTGCGAGGTGGTCGAAAACGGCGAGGTCCTGCTCGAAGCGCTGCGCGCGCATTCCTACAACATGATCCTCCTCGACCTGCAGATGCCGGTCCTCGACGGCGTCACGGCCTGCGAATGCATCCGTGCCGGCAAAGCCGGCGAGGACAATCGCGAAATCTACATCGCCGCCCTCACCGCACACGCCGACAGCAGTGTGCGGGAACGTTGTTTCGACGCTGGAATGGACGACTTCCTCGCCAAGCCGGTGCGGGTGCAACAACTGCACGAGGCCTTTGTTCGCTGGCAGAAGAACCAGGCGGCCAAGGCCCCCTCGACCTGAACACGGAGACCGACGCCAGCGAAAATCGCCGACCGGTTGCAGCGCGGATAAAAGACGGTTTCCTCGACGCATGTCTCATTACAGCTATCAGGAGGGTCTCCGCGAAATCTGGACCGAGGCGGTGGCGCGCTATCGAAGCGGTCAGCGCGGAGCCGAGGACTTTTTCACCCCTGGCGAAACCGAGTTCCTCCGCTCCATCGGGGCTACCGCACAGGAAGGCTACGACTTTGCGGAGGACTTCGTTGTGGCAGGCGGGCCGGACTACGATACCTTTGCGGCATTGGCCGACCGCCGGCGCAGTTACTTTTTACAGGTGCAGGGCGGCCGGACAAGTGAGCGTGTCGTGCTGAGCGAAGATCTTCCGGCGAAGGATGCGGAGGTCAATGGTCTCGCATGGCTGCCCCGCATCGTGCCGAAGGCGAAGGCCAAGCTGCGCGGCGAAATGAATCCCGATCTGATGTATGGGTGCGGGGGCGACCGTCGCTTCCTCAAGCAGGTGGACATGCACCTGGCGGAGTTTCTCGCCCTCGTGGAACGGCATCTGGACGACGACCAGGCTGTGATCGACTACGTCACTGCCCGGGCCCAGACTCTTGCCGCGCTCTCCGGCTAGGCGGGCGGCGCCACCGCGGCAACGTCGCTTGGGCTTGCGGACGGCTCGCGGTCGGGAAGAGTGGCGATCGTGACGGCTCCCTCGAGGCCGCCCACCGCCTATGCAACAGCCATCGCCCAAACGCCAGGCGCCCCCCTGCCCCTTCTCCAAGCGTTTTCCCAGCGAACTGCGGAAGGACGACGCCTATTTCATGCAACTCGCCTTCAACGAGGCGCTCGATGCATGGAAGGAGGATGAGGTGCCGATCGGCGCGGTCATCTCCATCGGCGACCAGCTCGTTGCTCGCGCGCACAATCGACGCGACTCGCTACGTGATCCGACCGCTCATGCCGAGATCCTCGCCATCACCCAGGCAGCCAATGCCCTCGGCGATTGGCGACTCAATGCGGCGACACTGTATGTCACCAAGGAGCCCTGCCCCATGTGTGCCGGGGCCAGCGTGATGGCCCGCCTCGGCCGCATCGTCTTCGCCCTCGGTGATCCCAAAATGGGATGCCTCGGCGGCGCTACCGATCTCAACCAGCTTCCCGCCAGCAACCATCGCTGCCGGATCGAGCAGGGTCTCATGGAGAGGGAAAGCCGCGAACTCATCCAGGCCTACTTCCAACTCAAACGCCAATCCCCGCCGCCGCGTCTTCACTCCGGCAACGCCCCCGGTGAAGCCCCCGATGCTTTCCAGTAACGCCTTTGCGGACGAGTCCGCGTCGGGCCTTCGCCCGAAGCCCCGCGCAGAGCGCCCATTTCACCTCGACCACGCTCGCCGGCTGTCCCCTTCCACCGCGCGGTCTGACGCAGCGGAGAAGGCGTCACTCCTCGTTGAACGCTGAGCGGTCGCAGGCTCAGGCCTGTTTCTGCGCACCGCGAACAGCCCCCAAGCGCTTCGCCGCGACGTCGAAGACGATGAGACTTCGTTCGCCCCTCTGCGCAGCATCCTGAGTCTCTATGCCGACGGGGACGTCGGCGCTCCCGGCCCGACGCCGCGGGGCGATGGAACTCAATGGAGTGGAGACCCACGGAGCCCAATCGCCCGCGAGCCAGCTCCGGCAGGGCACAGCGCTCCTCACCATGGCGAAACCCGGATGAACGTCGGGCCGGCCATCTGAGGGGAAGACTCCACGGAGGGCTCTCGGACGAGGAGGAACACCCGATGGCCGCTCCACCTCGCCCGCGCTCGCCGTCACTGCGCCTTGATGAGAGGCCGCTTCAGCGGCGCTCGGGGGACTCGTTCTCCTCGGAATCGACGTCGGTCTCTGGAGTCTCGATGTCGCTGCCCCACGCGGCGTCCTCGGACGCTTCGGCGGTGCCCTCGGCATCGAGAAGCGCAGCGGCTTCGACCTCGTCGGTCAACTCGCCGGCCGACCGTTCGGGCGCCTCAACCGCGTTTTCGGCCTCAGCTTCCCAAGCGCTCGCTTCCGCCCCCTCAGCCGGGGCGAGCGGAGCCCCGACAAAGCGCTGGCGCAGCTCGTCGGCCTTTTCGAGCGTGGCCCCGCTCGCGGCGTTGAGCGATTCAAAGACCTCGAGAACGCGCCGGCTGGAAACCTTGCGGGCGCGCAGGGAGGACTCCTGCTCCTCGAGTTCGGCGCGGGTGGCGTCGAGCCGGGTGCGGATCCCTTTTTCCAAAAACTCGCCGTAGGACTCGACGGCGGCTTGGAGTTCTTTGCGATCACGATTGCGCAAATCGTCGCGCACGAAGAGGTCGACCTGCTGGGAGAAATGATCACGCGCCGGTTCGCCGAGGCGCTTCTGCTTCACCGCCGGGCTGAGGGTGCGCGTCGTCGGGTCCTCGTTCCCGAAGAGGCTCTTCCGGATGGAACGCGGGCTGCGGAAGGTGATCCAATCCGTCCAGCGCTTCTTTACCGGCACTTCGCTCTGCTTGAGATCAACGGAGGGAAGTTCCCCCGGGGCCTCCGCATGACCCTTGCCGTCCGCAGCGTGCTCGGCGGCGAAATCGGCATAGAGGTCGTCGAGCGACAGTTCGAGCTTGTGCAGGTGGCCCACTGTCTGGGCATCGAGGGAAAGCCCGCTGTTGCGCTGCTTGAAGCGTTCCCGGGCGAGTTCCTCAGCTTCCTGGCGCAGCTTCGCGTCCGTCCCTTCGGCTTCGGGCTGGAGACGCTTCTGGACCAGGTCGGCCACACTTTCCTCGGTGTCAAACCAGGCGCTGACGTGGTTGTTGAGGCGGTCCCGCAGGGCGTCGAGTTCGGTCTCGGCAAAGCTCCGGCGCTCTTCGTCGAGTTCCTTCTGCACGTTCTGCACGGCGGCCTGCCAGTCGGTTTTCTGGAGGGCGGCAACGCGACTCAGGCGCTCATTGACGGCCTCGGACTCGGCCTCGAGTCGTTCCGTTTCAGAACGGAAAGCCTCCACCTCCTTCTCACTCAACCCATCGCGGATCTCGCTGATGAGGGTCTCGCCCTGGCGAAGGCTGTCGGCGATGAACTCCACGATGTAGTCGCTGCTGTTCAGATAACGCGTGAGGTCGCGGAGAAACGCCTCGAAGCCGATTTTGCCATGTTCGGCATCATCTTCGAGGGCCGCGAGCGCTTCTTCGTGGGCGAGCGAAGGCGAAGCCGTTTCGGGCGGATACTCCTCTCCCCCGACAGAGGGTACCTCCTCCTCGCCCGTCTCCGAGATCGCATCCGACTCGGCGGTGGCGGCCTCGTTCACCTCTTCGGCCGCCGGCTCCTCGTCGGTCAGCATGGTTTCGCCCGCGAGACTGCGCTGGGCGGTCTCGAGCAGGTCGACAAGGTAAATGCGCAGTTGGCCGTTGCCGATCGCTTCTCGCAGCTGGGCACTGGCGGTGAACTGCTCAAAAGCCTCCACGATGCGGCGCGGCTCCCGGCTCTCGAGCGCCGGGCGCAGCTCTCCCTGCGGAGCGAGGTCGTTCTTCGAGGAGTCGATATTCACCACCAGGAAGACTCGGCTGAAGACGCCGAGCAGATCCTTGAACTCGTCGAACACCTGATCAAAGAAGAGGTTGTCCGTCTTCACCACGAAGACCGCGCAAGCCGCGTTATGCCGGAAATCGCGCGTGAGTTGCTCGTAGTTGTAGCGCATCTTCGTGTAGAGCCCGGGGGTATCGACGAGGATGGTCCCGGACTGCCGCAGGTTCGGCGCGGGCATGATGTAATCGATGCGCCGGATGGCACGCGGGTAGTCAACCGCGGGATTGAAGTTGCGACCTTCGCGATCGGCCTGGCGAAGCTGTTCGGCCAGCTCTGCGTGGGCGGTCTCGATGCGCGCGTGCAGCGCGTCCTCGGTCTCAAATTCCTCGCGCGAACCGACAAAGGTCGTGAGCGAAAGCTGCCGCGGCTCGCCTTCGTGGACGTAGACCAAGCAGGGATAGGCCGGGAGGCTCGAAACCTCGCTCACGTAGGCCCCGCTGATCGCGTTCATGAGGGTCGACTTGCCGCTCTTGAGGGGACCAAAAATGAGCAGATAGGCGTGCTGCTGCTCCGCTTTATCGGAGAGGATTTTCAGCCGATGCTGGATATCGA
>JBKHAU010000146.1:0-6654 GCA_046542725.1 Opitutales bacterium | reverse complement strand
GCGGGGGCTGTCATAGCTGTCCCAGCGCGGTTCACCATTCCCGCCCCCGCGCTGTTGCAGCCTTTCGACGAGCAGAGCGAGGCCCGACTCGAGGATGCGCCCGAATTCCATTTCGGGTCGGCGTCCCTCCGCGGTCGGTTCACTCTCGTCCTCCGAAGAGTTGCCCTCGACCTGGCCGAAGACGCTCGAAGGGCCGGTCGCGAGGAGCCACAGGAGGAGAGCGACTGCTCGACGGTGAGATGCCCCGGCGAGAGTGGGGAGCCTCACCTGGAGGGCCCCCATTGGCGGCGAAAAGGAACGGCGACGGTCAAAGCTTGGACAAATGTCTTCATGATCCTTTTCCGCTCTTCGCACACGCTGTTCCATCTGGCCAAGCTCCCGGCTGCGCTCGCGAAGGGCTCAAGCCCGTCGGTTCACTGCGTGCAGGTTGCAACGCACGATGAGCCGGCAGGCGGCGGAACGCATTCAGTGGTCCCCCTGAAGCCCCGCGCGGAGAGCCAACGCACGCCTGCCCCTCAGAGCCCGAGCAGCGCCGGCAAGTCGGCGATCGAAGGAATGCGCCGGTCCGGGTTGATGGACGAGCGACGGCAGTAGTCGGCGCGGTACTTTCCGGTTTCCACGAGCACGCCGCGCAGGCCGCTGTCCTGTCCGCCGCCGATGTCGGAGTCGATGTCATCACCGACGATGGCCACCTCTTCGGGATCGCAACCGAGCGCGCGCACAGCCTCGCGGAAAAACGCTGCGCTCGGCTTGCCCACGACGGTCGCCGAAACATCGGCGACATACTCGAAGGCGGCGACGAAGGCCCCGATGTCCATGCGCAGGCCCTCCGGCTCCTGAAAAAACTTGTTGCGATGCATCGAGACGAGCTTGGTCCCCTGCATGAGCAGGTTGAAGACGCGGTTGAGGGTCTCGTAATCCCATCGCGCGCCGATGTCACCGATGACGACAAAATCCGGCCGCTCGCCGTCCTCGGGAAACTCCGCGAAGAGCGGACGAATGGCGTCGCGGACGAGGAGGTGGACGGACGGACGCCCCTTTCGCCGGAGATAGCCGAGGGTCGCGGACACTGCGGTGAAGAGTTCCGCCGTCTCCACCTCGAGACCGAAGCCGGCCAGCTTTTCGAGGAGCGACTCGGGCGTGCGCGTGGTCGTGTTGGTGATGAAGCGAAACGGCACGCCCGCCGCGCGCAGGCACTCGACCGTCTCGACCGCGCCGGGAATGAGCTCACCCCCGACATACAACACGCCGTCCATATCGAGGAGGAGAGCCTTCGCCGCGAGGGGAGAGGTGGGCGAACCGACCATCTCTGAGGGGAATGCGGGCTTCGCCGATTTGCAACCCGCCGGCTTCCACTTCCGCTCGACCGTCGATCCGTCCTTGTCAGAAGCGAACCCTTTCGGCTGTATCGGGATTCGGCCCTTGTGGCCGCGTTTTTCCCGATTAAACATCCCCTTTGCTATGATTCGATTCACCGAACTGATCCGATACGGCGCGCTCGCCACCCTGCCCTTCCTCTTCACTGCCTGTGGAGACTCCTCCAGCGAAGAAGACACCGACCCCGCCGACACCACGGAGGTGACCGACGCCCCGGCCGACGCGATCGAGCAAGTCACCGGCACCGTCCCGCCGCCTCCACCGATGGTGGAGACCCCCGAGACGGCCGACGACGAGTCCGAGCCCGACCTCTCAAGCGTCGAAGCCCGTGCCAGCTACGGGATCGGCTACAATCTCGCCGGAAACATCATGACGCAGGGCGGCCTCGAACTCGACACCGATGCGCTCAATGCGGGGATCGAAGATGCGATGGCAGAGATGCAACCACGCCTCAGCCAGAGCGAACTGGAAGCCGCCTTCACCACCCTGCAGGAGCGGGTGGCAGCCGAGGCAGAGGCGGCCGGCGCCGCCAATATGGCCGAGGCACAAGCCTTTCTCGCCGAGAATGCGCAGCGTTCGGAAGTGACTGTGACCGACTCCGGTCTGCAGTACGAGGTTCTCTCCGAAGGCCCGGAGGACGCCCCCTCGCCCACTCCGGATGACACCGTGCAAGTACACTATCACGGCACCCTCCCCGACGGCACCGTCTTTGACAGCTCGGTGCAGCGCGGCGAGCCCATTTCCTTCCCGGTCACGGGAGTCATTCCCGGCTGGGTGGAAGCCTTGCAGCTCATGTCCGTGGGCGACAAATACAAGCTCTTCATCCCCCCGGACCTCGCTTACGGCGCTCGCGGCGCCGGCCAGATCCCGCCGAACTCGGCGCTCGTCTTCGAAGTCGAACTGCTCGACATCGAGCGCGGAACGGGCACGCCTCCTCCCGCCCCCCCGAGCGGCCCGGACGGCGAGCCGGCCAGCTGAGCGAGCGTTCCCGCTCGCGCCCCCAGGCAGGCGCCGCCACGAGCAACCTTTTCTCCAGCGCGGACCGTTTCGACGGTTCGCGCTTTTTCTTCTCCGCGAAGGAGGGCGCGGTCCCTTCCGGGGGCCGCGCGGGGCGTCGCCCCGCGCGCACACGCGGTCCTCACTCGTCGCATCAATGATGGCCGCTCGGTCCACCCGTCTCGCGGGCAAAACGGGCCACGGAGGCAAACAGCTGGTGCGCGAAGACCGCCACCGTGACGAACGTCAGCTGCAACTCCACGTCCTCGAAGGTGACCTTGTCGCCTTCGCGAAAAACCCGCGTGCGCACCTCCAGATCGGAGAGCCCGCCCGCTCCGCTCGGGCCACCTTCACCGGCAGTCTGCAGTTCGAGGGAGAGTTCGCCGTTGTCGTCGAGTTGCTCCGCGCGCACGACCCCTCCCTGCCGGAGGAGAACCTGGACGAGGAAGCCGAGCGAGGTGACGGTGTCCTCCAGCTCGCAGAGCACGCCGTAGTGCTGCTCCAGCTGGTTGAACTTCTGATCGAGCGGGGCGCGGACAAAAGCCTGCTGAAGCGCCTGGGCCTCCTTCTGGGCCTCGGGGGAAACAACCGGGTTGGTCGCGTTGATGCGCACCAGCGCGAGGAAGAAATGCGCGTTGTGCAACGCGGCGACGGCAAGGTTGAGAGCGTCGCCGATGACCTGGCGCAGCAGGAGGTCACGACTGTAGGCCTGCATCTGCTCGAAGTTCTGATGGAACTGGCCGGCCGGCATGAGGGTGGCGGCCTTGGCCCGGGCGTCGTAGGCGGACTCGGTCGCGCTCTCGCGGGCGGCGAGGTTGAAGCAGAGATTATCGAAGTGGCGCTGCACGCCAGCCATGAACTGCCCCGCGAGTTCTTGCAGGTTCAGTTGGCGCGGTTGGCCCGGCGCAGGAGACGGAGAGTTCGGGTCGGAGGTCATGGTCGTCTGGTCAAGGATCGAAAGCCCTCAGCCCATGCCCGCCCCCGGCAGAGGACAATCCTCGAATTCCCTCGCTTGCGTTGCGATCGAGAGCTCCTTGAGTGAAAATTTTGCCTTCAGGCGCATCGTCCCAGCCTGCCCGATATGAACGCCCGCCACCTCCCCACACTCTCCAACTACATGCCTTTCCGTTCACCATGGCTCGCCTCGCTCAGGTGCGGCCTGTTTATATTGTGCCTCTCGCCCTTGCGAGCCACGCCCGTCGAAGCGCCGTCCGACGGGGAGGTTCTCGAAGAACGCCGCTACCGCGAAACGACCGGTGAGACCACGCTGGTGCGCGATTGGCGCTTGCGCCGAGAAGACGAGTTGCTCGTCACCAGTTCGGAGATTAACGGGGCCGAGTTTGTCAACAAGGTGCAGCCCGATGGGGACACCGTCTACTGGCGGGCAGAGCGTGAAGGCCTGCAGGTCTCGGCCGTGCGGGACGGCGACCAGCTCCGTATCTCGGGCGAGGCGGAGGGCAAAGCGGTCGACCGCACCCTCCAACTGCCGGATGCGCCCTGGTTCCAACCGATCAATTTCTCCCTCGAAGCCTTCGTGCGCTCCGAACGCGAGGCGCAAGATTTCGTCATGCTGAACAGTCGCGACTTCGAGTTTCTTCGGCTCAAGGCGATCCGCAAGGGCCGGGACACGGTGACGGTGGATGGGGCAACCCGCGAGGCCGTGCGGGTCGAACTGCGCCTCAGAGGATGGCGCTCCGCCTTTTGGTCAGCGGATTACTGGTTTCACCCCGAGGACGCCACCTTCCTGCGCTATGAAGGCGTGAACGGCCCGCCCGGCACGCCCAAGACCGTGATCGAGATTCTCTCCGTGTCCGCCTCGGAGGAGGGCCAGGCAGAGGATTCTGTTCACGCCCGAGGCGAAGGGCCTCCCGCCGAACCCTTGGGTTGACGACCCCAGGGCGCGGTGAATGATGACTCAAGCTGGCGCGCGTTCCTCGCAACGCGTGCAAAAACCCTCGTGATGCGAAAGCTTTTCCGACACTACCTCCGCTCGCACAGTCGGCTGGCGCAGTTCTTGCGATTCGCGACCGTCGGGGCGAAAATTTCCCTCATCGACGCGGGCGGAGTGTATCTCCTGCCCTGGTTGTTCGGACTCAACCTCTACGTCGCGCGGGCCCTTTCCCTATCCACCGCCCTCTTGGTGGGCTACCTCCTCAACCGTTACTTCACCTTCGGACGCATTCAGAAAGGCGGCTTCTATCGCCAGATGGCAGGCCACTTCGGGGTGCATCTTCTGGGCAGTTCGCTGAACTTCGCGATCTACAGCCTCATCGTGCGGGTGGGCCATCATCATCTCGAGCCGGGCCTGCTCTGGTCGCTCCTGCCCCTCTTCGGTCTGCTCGCGGGCGGGATTGTCGGCATGACCTTCAATTTCTTTTTCTCCTCCCTCCTCGTCTTTCAGGTCGCCAAAAACATCCCGCCTGAGGCGTCGTGCCATCCCTCGGAAGTGTTTGCCGGCACCCGGAGCGCCAAACAGGAAGGCTGAGGCCGTGCCGGAGAAGGGAGCGCACGCGTGTTGAAGGGAGCTTGGCGGCGCGGTCTGTGGATCTACATGCGAGCCTGGGCAGGCGCCTGGACGAAGCGGGGCCGCACGGCCTCTCCGCTGGGAGCCCGGCGCCTGGCCTTCCTCCTCCTTGCCTGCCCTCTCGCCGCTCTGGTGCAAGGAGTGCACTGGCTGGGGTTTCTCGTCGATGAAGTGTGCTTCCGCGGCTATCGCCGGGTGCGCGTGACGAGCCCCCTCTTCATTACCGGGATCCCGCGCAGTGGCACGACCTTTGTCCACCGCTCGCTGGCGGCCGACCGCGCCCAGTTCACCTCCCCCACGGCCTGGGAGGTCCTGCTCGCACCTTCGGTCGCGGAACGGCGCGGCTGGCGACTCCTCGGGCGACTCGACCGGGCTCTGGGCCGCCCGGGCCGGCGCCTTCTCGACGCCCTCATCGCGCGGGCGAGCGGCGAGTTTGGTGAGATCCACGCGGTTTCCCTCGAGGCGCCGGAGGAGGACTACCTTACGCTCCTGCCCGTTGCCGGTTGCTTCCTCGCGGTCCTCGCTTTCCCTTCCGCGGAGTCCTTTTGGCGGCTGGGGCGTCTCGACACCCTGCCGCCCGCGGAGCAGGCGGAACTTCTGCGCTTTTACCGGATTTGCCTGCAGAAGCATCTCTACGTGGCCGGGCCCGACAAGCAGCTCCTCTCGAAGAACGCTGCCTTTGCCTCCTGGATCCCCGGTTTGCGGCAGACCTTTCCCGGGGCACGCTTCCTCGTCTGCGTGCGCGAGCCCCTCGGCGCCCTCTCCTCGCAGCTCAGTTCGCTCGAAGGCGGCTGCGCGGCCTGTGGCACCGAGGCAGACGCCGCCGGTCTGCCGGAGCGTTTCCGCGCGACCTTCGAGCACGCCTACCGCTGCCTCGCACGCGAGGTCGAAGCCGCGCCGGCGGACCTCGCGGTGGTGGATCAGGCGGATCTCCAGCGCGTCCCCGAGGTCGCCCTCGGAGCCGCCCTCGCCCACCTCGGCGTGGCCCGCACGGCGGACCTCCAGCACGCCCTCGCGGAGGCCGCGGCGGCGAGTCGTGCCCACCGCAGTGGTCACCACCACCGGCCCGCACGTTACGGTTTCTCAAAGGACTCGATCGGACCTTGCCTGCCGCGGGCTTACGCCTCGATCCTGCGCGCTGCGAAACCAGCGTCCGGCGAGGCCTCGGCGCCTTGTCCGGAGGACCTGTCCTCATGAGTCAGCCCGCACCTTTTCCGTTTTCCGCCATTCCCTCCATCGACGCCAACCCCTTGCCCGATCCCCGCCGTCTGCGCGTGGCGGTTTTTTCCGACTCCCTGCCGGAGCGCAATGGGGCGGGCGCCTACTACGCCGACCTCGTCGCGCAGCTCGAGGGGGAAGTCGGCGCGATCGAACTCTTTCAACCCGCCCGGACCCGGCGGATGCTGCGGCTGGCCGTCCCCCTGCCCGGAGACCCCACGCAGAAGCTGATTACGCCCAATGTCTTTCGCCTTCGCCGGCAGTTTCAGCAAATGCGGCCTCATGTGGTTGTGGCGGTCACGCCTGGTCCCTTTGGCCTCCTCGGGCTGTTTTTCGCGAAGCGCCACCAGGCCGCTTTTCTGACTGGTTTCCATACCCACTTCGAGGCGCTCGTGAAACTCTACGGAGGTTCCCTGTTTTTTCGCCTCGCCTTCGTTTATCTGGAGCAGGTGAACAAGTTTCTCTGCCGCCGGAGCGACGCGGTGATCGTGAACAACCGCGACCTCATCCCGACCGTGCGCCGCCTCGGCGCACCGGCC
>JBKHAU010000145.1:0-6658 GCA_046542725.1 Opitutales bacterium | reverse complement strand
GTCCGCCATTCTCGGCATGCACACCATCCAGCAGCGTCCCGTGGCGGTCGACGGCGAAGTCGTCATCCGCCCGATGATGTATTTGGCCCTCTCCTACGACCACCGCATCGTCGACGGACGCGAAGCCGTCACCTTCCTCCGCAAGGTGAAGGAAGCGATCGAAGATCCCTCCCGCCTCCTCTTCGGCGTCTGAGCAGCCGGTCGCCCATCCGCGCCCAATCCCCCCTTTTTGTCCATCCATGAGTGATTCGAAATACGACCTCATCGTCATCGGCGCCGGTCCCGGAGGCTATGTCTGCGCGATCCGCGCCGCCCAGCTCGGCCTCAAGACCGCCCTCGTCGAGAAGAGTCCGCACCTCGGCGGCACCTGCCTGAACGTGGGTTGCATTCCGAGCAAAGCGCTCCTGCACTCGTCCCACCTCTTTCACGCCGCCGCTCACGGCGAGCATCACGGGATCGTGGCGAAGGAGGTGCGGCTCGATCTCGGCGCCATGATGCAGCGCAAGGACGCGGTCGTCGACCAACTGCGCAAGGGCGTCACCGGGCTCATCAAGCAGCGCGGCATCACCGTCCACGCGGGCACCGCGAAGCTCCTTGGCGACGGCCAGGTGACCGTCGCGACAGACAAGAGCAACGAGACCCTCGAGGCCGAACACATCGTCATCGCCACCGGCTCGGTTCCCGTCCAGCTGCCCTTCCTCGAGTTCGACGGGGAGTCGATCGTGAGCAGCGACGACGCCATCGCCTTCGACAAGGTGCCGGAGTCCCTCGTCGTTGTCGGCGCGGGCGCCATCGGCCTCGAACTCGGAAGCGTCTGGGCCCGTCTCGGAAGCAAGGTGACCATGGTCGAGTTCCTCCCCCAGATTGGCGGCCTCGTCGACGACGACGTCGCCAAGCAGGCCGCCCGCATCTTCAAGAAACAGGGCCTCGCGATCGACACCGAAACCAAGGTGACCGGCGCCGAAAAGAAAGCGGGCAAGGTCCACCTTACCGCCGAAAAAAAGGGCAAGAAGGTCACCTACGAAGCCGACAAGGTGCTCGTTGCGGTCGGTCGACGGGCCTACGCCGAGAGTCTCGGCCTCGCGAAGGCCGGCGTCGAGACCGACGAGCGTGGCCGCATCGTGGTCGATGACCACCTGCGCACCAAGGCGAAGAACATTTGGGCCATCGGCGACGTCGTCGCCGGTCCCATGCTCGCCCACAAGGCCGAGGAGGATGGGGTCGCGGTGGCCGAATGGATCGCCGGCAAGGCCGGCCACATCGATTGGAACCAAGTCCCGGGCGTCATCTACACCGACCCCGAGATCGCCACCGTGGGCCTCTCCGAGAAGGCCGCGAAGGACGCCGGACGCGCCATCAAGGTGGGCAAGTTTCCCCTCCAGGCCAACGGCCGCGCCATCGCCCAGGATGCGACCGACGGCATGGTGAAGCTCATCGCCGACGCCGAGACCGACCAACTCCTCGGCGCCGCCATCATTGCCACCGGTGCCTCCGAGATGGTGGCCTCGGTCATCGCTCATCTCACCTATGGCGGCAGCGCGGAGGATCTCGCCCGCACCATCCACGCCCACCCAACGGTTTCGGAAAGTGTGCGCGAAGCAGCGATGGCGGTGGACAAATGGTCGATCCACTCGCTTTAGTCCCGGGCAGGTAACCTCCCGTCCTGCCCCCCTTGAACTCCCTCAGTCTCATTACCTTCGATGTCGGTGGCACCCTCCTGAGCCCCCACCCGACGGTTGGTGAGGCCTATGCGGAGGAACTCTCCAGCCTCGGCCTGCGCTGCGATGCCGCCCGCATGCAGACGCGGTTCGGCGTCGCTCTGCGGCAATGGACCCAGGGCAACGGCTACGGCGGCAATGCGCGCGACGATCGCGAGACCTGGCGCGCCATCGTGCGGGAAACGGTCGCCCTCGAGGCCATCCCCCCCGAGCGCTTCGACGAAGCCTTTGACCATCTTTTCAACGCCTTCGCGACCGGCGCTCGCTGGCGGCTCCATGAGGGTGCGCGGGAACTCCTCGCTCATCTGGACAAGACCGGCTATCGCCTCGCCATCCTGAGCAACAGCGACTCCCGCACCCGGCGCGTGCTCGAGGATCATGATCTCATGGACTTCTTCGAGGCCGTTTTCCTCTCGGGTGAGATCGGCTACGAGAAGCCCGACCGCCGGCTCTTCGATCATGTCGTGGACACGATCGGCGTGCCGCCCGACCAGATCCTCCATGTCGGCGACAGCCCCCGCCACGACCTCGAAGGCGCCCGCCACGCCGGCTGGCAGGGCTTTCTCCTTTCCAGCCACGGGCATTCCCTGCAGGATCTTTTTCGCGCCTTGGAGTAGCGCGCTTCGCCCGCCTTCATGCAGTTTTCCCGTCAAGCCGAAGACCTCATCGCCGACCTCCGCGGTATCCCCGTGCGGCGATCCCGCGCGATCGACCGCGGGGCCAAGCCGCTCGATTCCATTGTCGAGGTCTGCCTCGAACGCTACCACATCGGCCGCGAGACCCCGGAGGAACGCATCCTTCGGCACTGGCCGCAGATCGTCGGCGAACGCTGGGCCGGCCGCTGCACCCCCCTCCGCATCGACCCCCGCCAGCGCCTCCACATCGGCGTCGCCAACGCCAGCCTCCGCCGCGAACTCCAGTTCCACGAGGACCGCGTCATGACCGCCCTGCGCTCCCTCGAAGGCTGCGATCACCTGCGCGGCGTTATCTTCCGCGCCGGCTAGTCGGCCACGACCTCGTAGAAGGCGGGGGCTTCCGGGGGGCGGGCCGGGTCCCATATCTCGTAGAGGCCCGGCGCGATGTAGTGAGCAGGGCCAAGGGGAGTCGCTCCATCGCGCGCTCGCTCGAGGTCCGGATAACGGAGCACTTCATAGGCGCCGGGCGCACGGCCGGTGAACACCAAGCGCAGGCCTTCGCGCGGAAACCATTGCGGAAAGACCTGCTGGGCGATGGAAAACCCGCCGGCCGCCGCAAAGGCGGAGCCCGCAAAGCTCGTGTCGACCGCTTGGACCGACCACTCGTAGTCGCCCGGCGGGAGGACGTAGGACGAGAACAGTCGCTGGCCGGCGTTTCCGCTCGCGGCGATCTGGCGCGTGCCATCGCCGAGCGAACTGGAGGGCACTTCCGTCTCGCCGGGGTCGCTTCGGGCCTGACGCACCCTCACATTGTAGGTCAGCGCGGGGGTGGCCGTCTCGGCGTCGGAAGCGGCTTCCCAGGCGAGGGTGACACGATTGTCCTCGACCAGACTCGAAAGATTCTCCGGGGCCCTCGGAACGGTGTTGGGGGTGGCGGTGTTGTTGCGCAAAACGAAGGTGCGGAAATGGAGGGTGGCGTCGCGGCCCGTGAGAGCGACGTCGAGATCGCCGTCGCCATCGTAATCCCCGAGGCTCACCTGCTGGAACCGAACGCCCGGCAGGCCCAGCGGCACGAGCGTAAAGCCGTCGCCGTCGTTCAGCCAGGCCTCGAGAATGATGCCAACGGAGGAACGGTTGCCCACGAGCAGAAGATCGGTCCAGCCATCGTTGTTCAGGTCCCCCACGGCAAACTGTGAGTCGGTTGCCGGAACCGCATATGACTGTTCGACAAAGCTCCCGTCAGGCTCCTGAAGAAAGACCGCGACTGTCGGGTAACGGCTGCTGTTGACCACGAAGTCGGGCCGACCGTCGCGGTTGAAGTCGGCCCATTCGACGTGGGTGAAGTAGGAACGATCGACCAGGAATGGTTCCCCGGAGACGAAATCGAGGCCGCCGCGATTGGTCCATACGGTGGTTTCACCCGCTGCCGTGCCGGGGTCGGTGCCAGCGGAGACGACGAAGTCGAGATCGCCGTCGAGGTCGTAGTCAAAAGGACTCATCGAGCCGTTTGAATACGATGGCAGGATGACGGCGCTCCGCTGAAAGGGCCCCGGCGCGTCGTCGGCGGCGTAAGTCCAGATCTCGGCCGGCTCGTTACCGGCTTCTTCGTTCACGTAGGTGAGAAAGAGGTCGGGACGCCCATCCTGATTGAGGTCGCCCAGCGAGCGGTGACCGTTGCCGTCGATGCGCACCATCGGGATCTCCTCCTCGGCCCACCCCGCTTCCTTGTTCAGAAGCACCCTCGGCCTATCGCCCGCGAGCAGGTCGAGACGTCCGTCCCGGTCGTAGTCAAAGGCGACGGCATGGCGAAGCCGGCTGGTGCTCAGCTGCGGTCCGGGGATGAAATCCGAGCCGTCGAAGTCAAACACTTCACCCGCATTGCCGGCGACAAAGAGCTCGACGAGTCCGTCGTTGTCCGTGTCAACCCAGAGGACATCGCTCGAGGATATGGCCGGAAGCGCACCGTGGATCATGGTGAACAAAGGGAGCGTCGTGCTCGCAACGTGTGAGGCCGCGGTGGGCATGTTGCCCGCTGCGACCTCGGTCCAGCCCTGCGTCTCGGGATGTGGGGCGGCGGCGGCGCCGCCATCGACCGCACCGGCTTCGTACCGAGCCATCACTTCCCATCCCGGCACGGAGAACTCGACGCGATGGGTATTCATCGTTCCCTGTCCACTCGAGCTGTTGGCGCCCCACATTACCTCTCGAGCCTGCCCGTCGCTGCTCTGCCCTGCCCAGCTGGCCACCGGATGCTCGTCGAACCAAAAGGTCGCCTCCCCGACGGCGGGATCGAAGGTCAAGGCATAGGTGCGATAGGCCGAGGGAATATCGGGGGTCTCCGTCAGGAGGTAATCGCCCGTCGTATCGCCGAGAAGGCGCGCCCAGATGCGGTTCTCTCCGTCCTGCCAGATGAAGGCATAAAAGCGGGTCGTGCCGTCACCAAAAGCGAGGCTGTGACAGGGGATCCCGGTGCCGTCGGGCTCAAGCGCTCCCACCAGCGTGAGGATCCAGTCCGAAGCCATCACCGCCGCGACGCGGTCCTCCTCCAGCGTGACGCGATAGTAGCGGTAACCGATGGCCGAGTTGGCGTCCTCGATACGCCAAGCGAGGGGCGCTTGCGAATCGGGGCCGGTTTGCGCGGGGAGTGTGAATGGAATTGCCAAGCCAACGAACTGAAGGGGTAGACGAAGCAGGGGATGACGGGAATGGACAGCGAACATGGCGGGATGGACAAGGTGGACGAATGAACGGAGTCACAGTCTAGGGGCTCCGCCAGCCATTGGCCATACCCTAATGGTGGTAGTGGCTCCGTGGAAGTCCACGGACCGCCGATATGGCGCCAACATCAGCCTCCGCCCCGAACTCCAGTCTCACGAAGGCCGCGCCATGACCGCACTGCACTCCTTGATAGGCCCAGCTCTCCGCCCGGCCTGCGCAGGAGGAGAAAGGCGGGGCCTCCCGCCGCGCCAGCGGTCCAAGGCAAGGACGCGACGTCTCCCCGATCCCAGCCCACCGATCCGTACCCACCGATCCGCACGAGGCACCACCGACGTCACGTGGATGCGCATCTTTTCCGCTTGCGCACCCGGCGGCGAACGGCATGGTTTCGCCCCTTGCGTCGAGAAGTCGGCGGCGGCCAGCGCTGCCCTCTTCCGCGATCGCCCCGCTGCCCAAGCGAGGAAAGACGATCGATCCGGCTCCGGCTGGATCGATGGAGTGCCACCCTGGCGTTCCCGCCGATCGTGAAATCAAACACTCAGATCATGGCCAAAGCCCAACTCGACAAGAACTCCGTCATCACCGACTACCGGTCCCACGACAAGGACACCGGTAGTCCCGAAGTGCAGATCGCGCTCCTCACCCAGCGCGTTACCCACCTCACCGAGCACCTGCGCACCCACCGCAAAGACTTCCACAGCCGCCGTGGCCTCATCGCCATGACGAGCCGCCGCCGCAAGCTCCTCGACTACCTCAAGAAGAACGAGCTCGAGCGCTACAAGGCAGTCATCGAGCGCCTCGGCCTGCGACGCTAGTCGGCACGCCCCCACGGGCGCCGCCGGCCAACAGATTTTGCGAAAACGCGCCCTTTCCCGGGGCGCGTTTTTTTTGGTCTCCCCCGCCTCCCGTGCAACGTCGCCGCGCTGCTTCAGCGGTGCGTGCCAACCGGGCCCGCCGCCAGCGCGCATTCGCCTGCCGCCCGCGCCGACGTCCCCCTGCGAGCATCGCCCGGTCACTCTCTGGGCCTCCCGCCTCCCGCCCCGCCTTTCGGCTTGCGATGCGAACGGGATGCTTCACCGTCAGGCGTTGAAACCCTCAAACCGCAGCGACTCCGCGCCTTGCAGGAAGTCCGCTTGCGGATAGCCCCACGCCCTCCCCCCTCAGGGCCGTGTCCCATCCCCAAGCGAACTTCCTGGAGCGTTCGCCCGGTCGGGGTTCCACCACGAGACGCCGTGCTCACGTACGGCCCGAAGAAACCCAAAGATACGTTCCATGTTAAAGCAGAAATATTCTGTCGAAATCCCTGAATACGGGATGGTTATTGAAACCGGCACCCTCGCCAAACAGGCCAACGGGGCCTGCACCGTGAAGGTCGGCGAGACGACCGTGCTGGTCGCCGCCGTCGCCGCCAACAGCGTGCGCGAGGGCCAGGACTGGTTCCCCCTCCAAGTCGACTACCGCGAGCGCTTCTCCGCCGCCGGTCGCATCCCCGGTGGCTTCTTCAAGCGCGAGGGCCGCCCCTCCGAGAAGGAGATCCTCACCTCCCGCCTCTGCGACCGGCCGCTGCGCCCGCCCTTTCCCAAGGGC
>JBKHAU010000144.1:0-6660 GCA_046542725.1 Opitutales bacterium | reverse complement strand
CCGAGACAGGCGTCTCGAGCCGCTACGCCGGCACGCGATTGAGCGATCCCACGGCGCAAGGGCTCTACCGCATCGCTTTTTCCGAGGAGGAGGAAAACGGGGGGATCGGCGATGCCACCGTCTCGGGTTCGCTTCCCCTGCTCACGCCCTGGCGCACCCTCACGGTGGGGCGGACCCTCGCGCCGATTGTCGAATCGACCGTCGCGACAGACGTCGTGAAGCCGCTCTACGCTCCCTCGATGGACTACCTGCCGGGCCGCTCTACCTGGAGCTGGCTCGTCTGGCAGGACCCGAGCATGAACGCCGCGGACCAGCGCACCTTTGTCGATCTCGCGGCCGACCTCGGCTACGAATACATTCTCGACGACGCGCTCTGGGACACCCAGCTCGGCCGCGACGGTCTCGAGGCGCTCGTCGACTACGCCCGGGAGCACCGCGTCGGCGTCATCCTCTGGTACAACTCCAATGGCGCCTGGAACGATGCCCCGCAGGGGCCGCGCAACCGCATGGACACCGCGCCCGCCCGGCAGGCGGAGATGGCCTGGCTCCAGTCGATCGGGGTGAAGGGTCTCAAGGTGGACTTCTTCGGTGGGGACAAGCAGACCACGATGAAGCTCTATGAGGACCTCCTTACCGACGCCAATGCCCATGGGCTCATGCTCAATTTCCACGGCACGACGCTGCCGCGCGGCTGGGAGCGCATGTATCCGAATTTCATGACAGGGGAGGCCGCGCTGGTTTCGGAGAACCTCGTCTTTTCGCAGGATTTCACCGACGGCGAAGCGACCTGGAGCACGATCCTGCCCTTCACCCGCGGCGCGGTCGCGCCCCTCGACTTTGGTCCGGTCCTGCTCAACGAGGTTTACTCCCGCGACCAGCAGGAGGGCAGCGTACGCCGCACCACGGTCGCCTTCCAGCTCGCCACGGCAGTGCTCTACCAGTCGCCCCTGCAGCATTTCGGGCTGACCCCGAACAACCTCACGGAGCAACCCCCCTTCGTCATCGACTTCATGAAGGAGGTGCCCGTGGTGTGGGACGAGACCCGTTATATCGACGGCTTTCCGGGACGTCTCGCCGTTCTCGCCCGCCGCCTTGGCAACGACTGGTACGTAGTCGCGACGAACGGCGCTCAGGAGGCGCAGACACTTTCCCTCGTCGCCCCCTTTCTCGCCGGCGAGACCTTCACGCTCATCTCCGACGGACCGGACGGGTCCCCGATGCAGAGCCAGCTCACGGTCGACGACGAGGGGCGTTTCGAGCTTCGTCTCGCGGTCGGCGGGGGCGCGGTGCTGTATCAGTAAAAGGCAGACGACATGCGCCGAAGGAGAGGGCTGGTCAGGGATGCTCCTTCCCGGACGCGCTCTCCGCATCCGCGTTGGCGAAGCGCTTGCGGTAGGCCGCCGGGGTTTCGCCGGTGATGCGCTGAAAGGCACGGATGAGGTGGAAGCGGCTCGAGAAACCACTTTCGAGGGCAACGGCGTCGAGTTTGAGTTGCCGGTCGGAAAGGAGGCGGCGGGCGTGCTCGACGCGAACGCGCATCTGCTCATGCACCATCGTGAAACCGAGGTGCTGGCGGAAGGCATCCTGCAGCCGGCGCACCGAGACGCCGACTTCGCGCGCGACCTCGGGGATGCTCAGGGGCTCCTGGAAACGGTCACGCAGGATGCGCAGGGCGCGGATCGCGGCGAGATCGGGGATCGCGACCGTATCCGTCGAACGGCGACGGCTGACTCCCGTTGGCTGGATGAGGATGGTTTCACCCGCGTCCGCCTCACCTTCCATGAGATGGTGGAGGCGGGTGGCCGCTGCGAAGCCCTGGGCCTCAAAATTGCAGTTCACGCTGGAGAGCGGGACCTCGGCAAAATCGCACACGATGCGCGAATCGTCCGCGCCCATGACCGCGACTTCTTCGGGCACCTGAAGGTCGGCGTCGAGGCAGGCGGTGGTCACATCGATCGCGTTACGGTCGTTCACCGTCCAAAGAGCGAGGGGCTTGGGCAGTGCCTCGAGCTGGGCGCGCAGGTGATCGAAGGGGATCTCCTGAAAGGTCGCGCCGGCGGTTCTGACGGCCTCGGCAAACCCGTTCGAGCGCGCCCGCTCGATGGGGTTCTCGGCGAAGAGAACGTAGCCGAGATGCTTGAAGCCGAGCGAGAGGAGGTGTTGCGCGGCGAGCCGACCGATCGCCGCGTGGTCGGGCACCACTCGCAGCGCGCAGGGGTAATCGCCGAAGCGCTGGAGCCCGACGGCGGGAATTCCTGAGTTCTCGAGGAGTTCGAGGAGTGGGCCCAGGGGCTGGGAGATTCCGGGATTGGCGATGATGCCGTCGCCCCGCCACTGCGGGAGGTCGGGCAGCATATGGGTCCAGCGCATGCGGCAGTCGAGGATCCAGCCACGCTCCGCGGCCACCTTGGCGACCCCTTCGAAGACCCGGTCCTCCCACCAGTAGAGGGCGAGCAGGACACGCCGGCGATGGCTGCGGCGCGCCGGGGATGGATTGGGGGTCGACACAGGACGTCCGTATTGCGGGGAACCGAGGGCGTTGGCCTCCAGATTCACAAGCCCGATTTCGCGCGGAGAGAGGTGGCCGGATGAGCACAGGCATGATTGATCCAAGCCGCCACTTCCGGAGCGAGGTGCGCGCTGATCCAGATCTTCATGACGCCAGTGCGGGCTGATCCATCCGCTTCCGGGCATATCGGATCGAGGCCCCCTGATTGTCCTCCTCCAAGTCCGGGAGCTCTTCAAGGATCTCGTGGTGGCTCCGTCCCTTCGAAAGCAACCACACATTCGGGGATTCGCCGAGCCCTGCCGGGGCTCTTACCCGCGCGCTGACGCTGCTCTTGGGGTCACTTTCCCGCATACCAGAAGGAGCGGCGCCAGGCGTGGCCGCGCAGGCGGGAGACAAGTTCCGCCGGCATGGGATCGAGATCACTCACGGCACAGTTGGCAGAGGCTTGCGCGGGCGTGCGCATCCCGGGGATGACGCAGCTGACGGCGGGATGGTCGAGGACGAACTTCAAGGCCGCCTGCGGCAGGCTGTAGTCGGAGCCTTCGAGCTCGTCGCGGATTTTCTCGACCCGCGCGATGGTCCGTTCGAGCCGGTCGCCGGCGAAATAGCGGGAGCGAAAATCGTCCGGGGCAAAGACATGTGCGGGCGTGAACTTGCCGGTGAGGGCGCCTTCGTCGAAGGCCACGCGCACGATCACGGCGACACCGTGCTCCGCCGCCACGTCCAGCAGTTCGGCGGCGGGCTCCTGCTCGAAGAGGTTGTAGATGACCTGGACGGCATCGACCCAGCCGTGGCGGATGAGGTCGATGACGGCGTTCTGGTCAATTTCGGGCGTCGAGACTCCGATGAGACGGAGGAGCCCGTCGGCCTGCAGCTGACGCAGGGTGGCGAAGGCGGTCGGGTTCCGGTTCCAGGCGCGTGTCCAAGTGTGGAGCTGGAGGAGATCGAGCTGGGTGGTCTCGAGGGCGGCGAGGCGGGCGGCCACGTTCGCGCGTAGGTAGGACTCTCCGTAGCGGTCCTCGATCGCGTCATAGGGAGATGGCGGCCAGACTCCGGCGGCGGGCGGTGTCTTGGTCGCGACAAAGATCGGAGCGTCCTTGCCGGCGGCCCGGCGCTCACGCAGGACCCGGGCAATGAGGCGTTCGCTGTGGCCGTCCCCATAGCCTTCCGCGGTATCAATGAAATTGACCCCGAGGTCAAGAGCACGGTGCAGCGTGGCGAGCGACTCATCGTCGTGCTGGGGGCCCCAGGAGCCGCCGATGGCCCAGGCTCCGAAGCCGATTTCCGAGCAGCGAAAGGGGTGTTGGCCGAAGGTTCTGTATTTCACAGGGGGATGGGGTGGGGATGTTTTTTGCTTTTGTCGGGAGGGAAAACGGTGCACCTCTGCCGCGATGGGACAATCCCTCGATGACATCGTTTCGGACTATTTCCAACGACCGCAGGTGGTGCAGCACTATTTGCGGGCGACGGCGGGGGTTGGCCTCTGGCGCTCCGAGGAAACGCTCATCCGGCGCTATTTCGAGCCTACCGAGACGCTCCTCGAGCTTGGTTGTGGGACCGGACGCATCGCCTTGGCGATGCATGAACTCGGCTACCGGCATCTTCTCGGGGTGGACCTCTTTCGGCCGATGGTGGAACAGGCACGGGAGGCCGCACGTGCACTCGAATACGGAGTCAGCTTCCAGGTCGCGGACGCCTGTCGGCTGCCCTTCGAGGACGGGCTTTTTGACGGAGCGATCTTCGGCTTCAACGGGCTCATGCATCTCGCGGGGCGCTCGCGCCGGGCCACCGCGTTGAGCGAGATCCGCCGGATCGTGGCCCCGGGTGGGCATTTTCTTTTCACCACACATGACCGGCAGCAGCCGCAGTTTCGAGACTTCTGGGCGCTTGAGCGTGAGCGATGGGCTGCTGGTGAGCAGGACCCGCGGCTGGAAGAGTTTGGCGACCGCATCGTGCCGACGGATGGCGGCGAGGTCTTCATTCACATCCCCGAGCGGACCGAAATGGAAGCCCTTCTTGCGGAGGCCGGCTGGGAGTTGGTCTTGTGCGCCCCGCGTCACGAGGTGGCGGAGGAGCCGCCGGAGGTGCGGGCCTTCTCCGACGAGTGCATCTTCTGGGTGGCGCGGTGAGCGGGGCCTAGCTTTCGGCGGGCAAACCCGGATGGTCGGGCACGAGCGCGCGCAGGCGAGCGAAGACGCGCGCAGCGCCTTCCTCGTCCCCGGTGGTCTGCAGCGCGGAGGCGAGGGCGAAAAGCGTCTTGGGATCGTTCTTGATCAAGGCGTCGACCTGGCGGAGGAGAGGAATGGCCTCGGTGGGCTGGTCCAGGGCGACGAGGGCAACGGCGAAGTCGCGCGCGAGGACCCAGTCGCGCGGCCGCTGCTCAAGGGCGTATCCGTAGAGCTGGATGATGGCTTCAACGCTGTCGGGACGCGCGAGAAGCGCCTCCGCGTCAATGCGGCGCTGCTCCCAGGTCGCGAGAAAGGCGGGCTGGTCGGGCTTGCCGGCGAAGGGGGGCGCGGTGAAACGGGCGAGGAGGGCGCGCGCGATCATGGCCTGATCATGGGGCGTGAAGGCGAGGTGCAGGCGCATCTCCTTGAGGGTGAGCGGGGGCGACGCCATCGCATCGATGTGGCCACTCGCCCGCAGTTCGCGGCTGACTGCGCGGAAGAGCCGCTGCGCCGCCTCAAAGGTGCCGGTGAAGCTGAGATGCACGTGTTCGTAGAGTAGTTCATCACCGGGCAAACCGCTCGCGCTGTGACGCGGCGCAAGGTCGCGGAGGTCGATCAGGACCGCACTCTCCGAAGCCTTGCGCGCAGTCTGCACCACGACCTCGTTGAAGGCCGCAGTGGTGCGAAAGCGGAGCGTGTCCAACTCCTGGGCACGGGCCAGCCACTGGGCTGCAGGGGCGTGCTCGCCGCTTGCGAGGAGGGCGCGGCCGAGGCGAAAGGCAAGCCCGGCGTGAGTGTCGTCGATCGCCGCGGCGGCCCGATAATGGGCGACCGCGGTCGTGACCTGGCCCCTGGCGCGAGCGGCGTCGCCGGCGTTGGAGGCGCTTTCCCAAGCCTGCTTTTCCGCCGCCGTCAGGCTGGTCCGGTGTTCGGCGAGAAAAGGGGCGAAGTCCTCCTGGTTGGTGAGGACGGTGCAGAGCAGCGTGCGGGCACCGGCGCGTGCGCCGCTCCGCACGATCGCCTCGAGGTTGGCTGCGAAGCGCTTCCGCACTCCGAGCAGGGAGGGGTCGTCGTGGCGTATCGGCGGCGGTATCATTTCCCTCCCGCTCCCCTCCGCGGAGAGGTCGCCGGGGTCCTCGAAAAGCCGCGCAAAAAGCTGACCAGTGCGGCTCGCGCGCAGGGTCGTGACGACTCCGATAGCGAATGCAGATTCCAGGGAGGGGGTGTGGAGGGACGCCGGTCCAAAGGGGCCGATGACCTCGTTGTTCCCCATGTAGGCAATGAACAGGTCTGGCTCGAGGGCGGCCAGATCGGTCGCAATGCGACGCACGACATGGGAGTTGATCGCGGGAACAGCCGCATTGACCACCTCGAAGTGAAGTTCTGGATACGCCTCGGAAAGGAGGACGTCGAGCTGCCGGGCGAGGGAAAACGATGCCTCCGGGTCGCCTTGCGCCGCCGAAGCGCCGAGAACAAAGAGGCGGTAGCTGCGCTCTTCCTTCTGCGCCGGGAGGATGAAGGGAAGGGGGCGAGGCGCGAGGCCGGGCCGGAACCAGGGCGCGGCAAATGACGGGTTTTCCCGCAGAATGGGCGCGAAGCCGGCACCCAGTCGCTCCTCGTAGAAACGGGTGGAATGGCCGAAGTTGCCCAGTCGCAGGGCCAGTTCGAGACCGCCGAGAAGAAGCGTGACGCCGGGGAAAAAGAGCAGTCCGCCGGTGAGGACCTTGCGCCCGAGGCTCCAGTGCCTCCATCGCGCTCGGCGTGTCGCACCCGATCCCATCAGCCCAAGGAACTTGGAGAGGGCCAGGCGGGCGAGTTCCGCCGGCGGTCAGGGGCGGGGACGAGCAGGAGACGGTGCAAAGGAGGCTCCCGACGGGTCGGGCGCGAGCGGTCGCAGCGGCCGCGCTCGCGCGAGAGCGAGGAGAAGGATCGAAGAGAGTGCATGCGCGGGACGGAAAAAGGGGCGGGGGCGAAGGCACGGCG
>JBKHAU010000143.1:0-6687 GCA_046542725.1 Opitutales bacterium | reverse complement strand
GCGCCACGATGGGCTCCGCGAGCAGAAAGAGTCCCACCGCCGCGGGCAGCGTGATGAGCATGATGAGGTTCCGCCCGCGCTCGTATGCCTCGCCAAAGCCCGCCCGGTCGGCCCGCGCCACCGCCCGCGCCAACCCGGGGAAGGCGACTGTCGTGAGGGCCACCGCAAAGACGCCGTAGGGCAGCTCGACGAGACGATTCGCAAGGTAGAGGATGGAGGCCGCCGTGTCGTCGATGCCGAGTGCCAGGAGCCGCGCGATGAGCAGATTGACCTGCAGGATGGCGCCCCCCAGAAGCCCGGGCAAAAGCAGCCGCCAGATCTCGTCGAGGGCCCCGCCGCGCTGCGCATCGACCGCCGGGCGCCAGCCTTCCCGGGCCAGTGCCCACGCGGGCACGAGTGCCTGCAGGAGACCGCCGGCGAGCACGCCCAGGCAGAGGAGCACGACCCGCTCCTGCTCCCCCGGGACCCAGAGAAGCCCCGCGGCGAGGGTTCCGATCATGACGAGGTTGAGCCAAATGGGGCTCAGCGCGGGCACGACGAAGCGCTGCAAGACGTTGAGCTGGGCCGCGAGGACCGCGGCCGCGCAGATGAACAGACCGTATGGCAGGAGCAGTGCGGAAAGGCCTCCCGCCAACCGCCAGTGCGTGGCCAAGGCGGGCCAAGTCGCGAACGCTCCGAGCCCCAGCGCCCCGACGAGGACGAGCGCGAGCAGAAAAAAGCTGAGCCGCGTGAGCACCCGGTTGAGCACCGAGAAGGCGGACGCGCGGCCCTCCGTCTCGCTGAGATGAGCCAGAACCGGCACCATCGCGGAGGTGAGCGCCCCTTCGCCGAGGAGCCGGCGCAGGAGATTGGGCAAGGTGAAGGCGACGACAAAAGCGGAGAGGTAGGGTCCCGCCCCAAGGCCGGCAAAAAGCAACACGTCTCTCGCCAGGCCCAGCACCCGCGACGCCATCGTCACCCCTGCAACCGAGGAGACCTGCTTCACCATCCGACTCATAGGCTTGCAACAGAACGCAGGAGGCCGCCGAGGGCACTCTCAAAAAGAAAGGCGCGCGCGCCTTCGCGCCCGAGCCCCGGCGCGAGGGGAAAATGCCATCGCCATTGCGTCCGACCTGCTTTCCCTTTCCCTGCAAATTCTTTCGCACGATGTCCCTCATCGACAGACTTCAGGCCAAGCTCCAGCGGCACCCCAAGCGGATCGTCTTTCCCGAGGGGACGGATCCGCGCATCATGCAGGCAGCCCGGCAGTTTGCCACCCGGCGGCTCGGTGCGCCCATCCTCCTCGGCGACCGCGCCGAGATCAAGCAGCGGGCCGCGCGCCTCGACATCCGCCTCGACGGCATCCGCATCCTCGAGCCCGAGCGCAGCGATGACTTCGAACTCTTCCTCCCCATGGTCGACGCGCATCCCAAGCTGGCCGGCCTCTCCCCCGACGAAAAGACCGACGTTCTCCTCGACCGACACAACTTCGCCGCCCTCATGCTTCACAGCCGCCGGGCCGATGCGCTTGTCGCCGGCGCCACCATGACGGCTTCCAGCGGCCTGCGCTCCCTCTTCCGCATGCTGCCCATGCGCGAGGGCGTGAAGTCGGCCTCCTCCATGCTCATTCTCGACCAGGAAAACCCCAACTTCGGGATGGATGGGCTTCTCTTCCTTGCCGACTGCGGGGTCATCCCCGAGCCCGATGCGCGCCAGCTCGCCGACATCGCGCTGACCACCGCAAGCACCGCCTATCACCTCACCAACGACACCCCGCGCGTGGCCTTCCTCAGCTACGCAACCCGCTCCCGCCGGCCGACCCACCCTTCGATCCACAAGATCCGCGAGGCCGTCGAACTGGCCAAGGAGCGCGCCTCCGCCCTCCCCTTCGAGATCCTCATCGACGGCGAGCTGCAGCTCGACGCCGCCCTCAGCCCCGTCGTGGCCGAGCAGAAGCACGTCGCCGAGAGCCCGGTCGCGGGGCGGGCCAACGTGCTCGTCTTTCCCGACCTCAACAGCGCCAACATTGCCTCCAAGATGATCCAGCTCGTTGCCGGCGCGCGCACCTACGGCCAGGTCATCACCGGCCTGCAGCGACCCTGCGCCGAGATCAGCCGCGGCGCCCACGTCTACGACATCCTCGGCACCGCCGTCATCACCTGCGCCCAGGCAATCGACCGACGCCTCCTTTTCGCCGGCTCCGACGAATCAACCGCATGAGCACCGAACTCCTCACCGCGCCACGCAACCGCGACATCCCTCGCATCTTCATCGCCGCCACGCGGCAGAACGACGGCAAAACAACGGCTTGCCTGGGTCTCTTTGCCGCGCTCCAGACGAAGTATCAGAATGTCGGCTACATCAAGCCGATCGGCCAGCGCTTCATCGAGGTCGAGGGCAAGATGATCGACGAGGACTCCTTCCTCCTCAACCACATCTATCATGTCGACGTCCCGATCGAGGCGATGAGCCCGGTGGCGATCGACGGGACCTTCACCCGACGTTTCCTCGACGACCCCGAGGGCACCCGCCCGCTCCTCGTCGACAAGATCGTGCGCGCCTTCGACCGCACCACCTACCAGAAGAACGCGGTCATCGTGGAGGGCTCGGGTCACGCCGGGGTCGGCGCGATCTGCGACCTTTCGAACGCGCAGGTGGCGAAACTGCTTGGGGCCAAGGCCATCATCGTCGCCCGCGGGGGCATTGGCGGGCCGGTCGACGAGATCGCCCTCAACAAATCCCTCTTCGACCAGTGTGGCGTGGAGGTCGTCGGGGCCATCCTCAACAAGGTCCTCCCCGACAAGATCGACCTCGTGCGCCAGTACACCGGGCGTGCCCTCGAGCGCCTCGGCGTGCCCCTCCTCGGCATCGTCCCGGCGCAGCCCCAGCTGGCCGCCCCCAATCTCTCGCAGATCGTCGAGGAGGTCTCCGGGGAATGGCTCAACGGCAAGGCCACCGGCTGCTACACCCGCATCAACAACATCGTCGTCGGCGCGATGGCGGCCCGCGGCGTAATCGACCACTTCCGCCCCGGCACCCTCATTATCGCACCCGGCGACCGCGACGACATTCTCCTCTCCGCTCTCGCCTCCAATGCCGTGGCCGGCCGCGAACCGGTCGGAGGCATCATCCTCACGCGCAACCTGCGCCCCCATCCCAAGCTCATGGAGATGCTCGCGAAGACCGACATCCCGATTGTCCTCACCGCCCAGGAGAGCTACACCGCCGCCTCCACGATCAACCGCATGACGGTGAAGACGCAGCCGGAGGACGAAGACAAGATCCCGCTCATCAAGCGCCTCATCCTCGAAAACGTGAACCTCGACCAGATCGCCGATGCCTTTCGGCACGAGGGCTGAGGGGCGCGCGGAGCCTACGCGTATCGACATTTCGACGACAAGCCCGCCGGAGGGCGCCGACCTCACCCGCCACTGGCCTCCGCGCTCGGTCGCGCTCGTGCGGGAGGTGGCGCGCCCGCCTCCTCTCGGACTACGACGCCCCCGGAGGGCAGCTCTGGGTCGTCGGAGGGGCGGTGCGCGACGCCCTCCTCGGCCTCCCCTCGGGCGATCTCGACCTCGAGGTCTTCGGTCTCGAGGAGGCCGCCCGGCGACGTCTCCTGCGCGAGGTGCGCGGCTTTGTCTTCGTCGGCAAGTCCTTCCCCGTCTGGCGCTCGGTCAAGCACGATCTCGATATTGCCCTGCCCCGTCGCGAGCGGGCGACGGGGCCGCGCCATCAGGACTTCGCGATCGAGGTGGACCCGCGCATGCCGCTCGCGGAAGCGGCCGCACGGCGCGACTTCACCCTCAACGCGATCTTTTTCGACCCGCTCGAAAACAAGCTCGCCGATCCCGCCGACGGGGTGCGCGACCTCGCGCTCCGCTGCCTGCGGCATGTCTCGGCACAATTTTCGGAGGATGCCCTGCGCGTCCTTCGGGCGATGCAGTTTGCCGCCCGCTTCGACCTCGAGGTGGCCCCTTCCACGGTTGCCCTCTGCCGGCGGCTGGAGTCGACCCACCTGCCCCTCGAACGCATCGGGGGTGAATGGGAAAAACTCTTCCTCAAAGGCCGCCGCCCCTCCCGCGGGCTGGAATTCATCCGCCTCTGCGGCTGGCTGCGGGACTATCCCGAACTGGTCGCCCTCGTCGACTGTCCGCAGGACCCGCAGTGGCATCCCGAAGGCGATGTCTGGACCCACACCCTCGCTGCCCTCGACGCCTGGGCTCCCCTTCGCGTGGGCGAGCGAATCGACGATCTCGTGACCGGGCTGGCCGTTCTCTGCCACGACTTCGGGAAGGCGAGCCACACCCTCCTGCGCGACGGGCGCTGGCGCTCCCCCGAGCACGAGTATGCAGGCATCGAACCGACCCGCCGCTTCCTCGCCCGCCTCACCCGCGAACTGAAGGTGGCGGAGGGCGTCCTTCCCCTCGTCGAGACCCATATGCGCCCGTATCAGCTCTTCGGAGCGGGGGCGGGCGACAGTGCGGTGCGACGCCTCGCCCGCAAGGCCGGCCGGCTCGACCGCCTCGTGCGCCTGGCAAAGGCCGACGCGCGCGGCCGCGAGGGCGCGGAAGAGGACCCTTTTCCCGCCGGCGACTGGCTGCTCGAGCGCGCCGCGGCGCTCCAGATGGGAGAAAAAGGGCCTCGTCCGATTGTGCTCGGACGCCACCTCATCGAGGCCGGGGCGGAGCCAGGACCGGCTTTTCGAGAGATCCTCGACGAACTCTTTGAGGCGCAACTCGACGGCGCCTTCGACGAGCTCGAGGAAGGCCTGCGCCGTGCCCGCGCAGCCCTCGCGGCCCGCGGCCTCATTCGATCCGGGTCCAGCGACCGGTCGGATTGACGTAGAAGAAACTCGTGCCGGTGAGGTGATAGAGCCATCCCGCCTCCCGCGCCGAATACATCCATGGATAGGTTGCGGGGGTGAAGTAGAGCCAGCCGTGGTCGGCCGCCGCGCGGTAGTGCCAGCCATTCGCCATGCCATCCGTGCGGTCGATGAAAAGCCAGGCGAGGTCCTCGAACCAGATCCAGGGGAAGCGGTCGCCAAAGAACTCGTCGCCGTAGCCCCGATCCCAGAAACCCGCTCCGGTTTCGAGGGCGGCCGGGAACGCCTCGCGAAGGGTCGCCCAGGGAACCGGCTCGGGGACCCAGCCCACGCCGTCGAAGGTAGCCGTGACACCCGCCGTGCCCGGCAGGGAGAGGCTCGTGGCGAGCGGTTCGGAGGGATCGAGGCGCGCGAGCAGGCCGCCCGTCGAAGGGGGCTCCATGCCGAGGGCGGCGGCCGTGATCTCGTCGTTGCTCAGCACCCGCGACCACACGCGCAAATCACGCATGGCACCGCGAAATGACCGGTCGCGCGCCGTGTTGTTGCCCACCACGAGGGCCTGGCCGGTGTTGGTCAGGAGAGCGGGATTGCCGCTCGGTGGACCCAGTCCGGGGGGCGAAGTGAGGGGCTGGTTGACGCCGTTGAGGGAGACCTGCGCCTGCGGACTGCGCCCCGCGTCGAAGGTCACGGCGACATGCACCCACTCGCCGAGCCGGATCGAGCCCGGAGGCGTCGTGACCGCCGCCTGGACGTCCCCGTAATCGGCATAGACGACAAAACTGGCGTCGTCGTAGATCCCGTCGTAGCCCGTGACAAAACCGAGGATCGTCTCCTTGTCGAAAAAACGACCGTAGCCAAACTGGGCCTCGCCCCAGGCGTCAGGGCGGATGAAGCCCTCGACGGTGAAACGACCGGTGAGCGCCTGGAGGCCGAAGTCCAGCGCGACGGCCGACCCGCGCCCGTCGAAGGCCATCGTCCAGTCCTGCGCGAAAAAAGCGGGCAGGGACAGCTCCCCGGCGGCCGTCGCGAGGCTGAACCGGTCGCTCCCCGGAGCGTCCACCGAGGGAGGATCGGGGAGGTATTGAAAGCCCCCGTTGGCCAGCGCGAGAGCGCCGAGGAAGGGACTGCGCACGACCGACAGATCCCCCTCGAGACCATCCACCGTCGGGCTGAGGTTGCCGTCGGTGAGGACCGCCGGGCGCTCGAGCGAGACCACGTAGTGGCGCACCGCCGCACCTTCACCCGCCACCGTGAGACCGAGCGGGAAGACTCCATAGTCACCCGTCGGCGGCTGAAACCACCACTGCCCGGCGGCGTCCTGCCAGACCGTGCCGCGGTCAAGGGCCTTGGCCGCGAGAATCTCGAGGGGTGCGGGACCGTCCGGCGTGAGCCACTCTTCGGCGACGAGCGGATAGGGCCAGTTGTTGCGCGCGAGACGGTCGCGGCCCCTCTGCGCGGGCGCGGAGCCGACTGCGTGGGCGGTGCCGTGGATGCGCAGGCCGACGCTGTCCAGGCGCCCCGTCGTGCCCTCCACCGTATCGCGCACCTCGAGCCGCCAGGTGCCGGCGGCACGCTCGCCCCAGAAGCCAAGGGTGAGGTAGGTCCACTCGTTGAAGGACGACAATTGCGCATTGGTGAAAGGAGAAGCCAGGACTGAGCGCGTGCCGGCCGGCGAGACGAGGACGATTTCGAGCTGGCGCCACTGCGCATGAGTGAGGTTGACCGTCACTTCGACGTGTTCCACCCGACGATCTTCTGTCACCGTGAGGCTGCGGGAGAGGGTCGACTGGTCGGGAATGTCACCGCCGTTGGGATTGTTTTGCGTGAGGGGTGCCTCCGGGTCGGGCAGGGGTGCCCAGCGGCGGGCGAGGCGGGTCGCGCCGACC
>JBKHAU010000142.1:0-6692 GCA_046542725.1 Opitutales bacterium | reverse complement strand
CCCCTCGCGTACCGTGCAGAGTGCCCTTCAAAACATCAAGTAAACCTCGTTAAAAACCCCCATTTACCTGTTCATCATACACCTACCGAACGAAAAGTGACTTTGGCACCGGACGTGTTCCGGTTCCATCCATGAAACTCCCAAAGCTTTTTGCCGCACTTGGACTCCTTTTCAGCCTCTGCGCCTTGAGCGCCTGCAACACCATCGGAGGGGCGGGCGATGATCTCGAGGCAGCCGGAGAGGCCATCTCCGATGAGGCTGAAGACGCCAGCTGAGCGACCCGCTTTAACGCCCGTCCGACTACACCAGACCTATCGCTGCGCGATTCCTCCGCTCACCGCTCGCCGCCCGGGCCAAATCCCAGGCGGCCGGGCTGGGCGGATTTTGAAGCGAAATCACGCAACGTCGTAAACCCGCGGCCGGTTTCAGACCCGTCGCACAGGGCCGCACTCTCCGGAATGCGGCCTTCCTGGCTTCCCACCGGAACCGCGCTGCCTTTGTCCTCGCGGGCAACTTTCGTCCGTTCCAGCATCACGCGATGCAACGCTTTCCCTGTCCCTCCTGCGGGAACACCCTCTTTTTTGAGAACACCGTCTGCGAGGCCTGCGGGGAGCAGCTTGCCTTTGACCCTGAGGTCCTTGCCCTCGTGCCCGCTCCGACTGGGGAGGACGCTGCCCTGCTCTGCGCCAACGCCGCCCATGCGGCCTGCCACTGGACGCTTGCCGGCTCACCCCACCCCACTCGCTGCCTCGCCTGCGCCCCCAATCGTACTCTCCCCGACCTTTCCGCGCCGGAGAGCCTGCCCCTCTGGCAACGCACCGAGCAAGCCAAGCACCGCCTCGTCTACAGCCTCTTGCGCTTTCGTCGTGAAGCCCTCCGCGCGCCCCTCGCCGACGGGTCCCTCCAGTTTGATTTCCTCCTCCCCCAGGGAAACGAAACCCTCCTCACCGGGCACGCGGACGGGCTCATCACGCTCAACCTGCTCGAGGCCCGCGACAGCTACCGCGAGTCCACCCGTACCCGCATGGGCGAGCCCTACCGCACGCTCGTAGGGCATTTGCGTCACGAGATCGGGCATTTCTATTGGACCCGGCTGGTCGAACCGGAGCCCGACGCCCTCGAGCGTTTTCGCGCTCTTTTCGGTGACGAGCGGGCGCCCTCCTACGCCGACGCGCTCGCCGTGCACTATGCCGATGGTCCGGGCGAGGACTGGGCACAGCACTGCATCAGTGCGTATGCAGCGGCCCACCCCTGGGAGGATTGGGCCGAGACCTGGGCCTACTACCTTCACCTCGTGGACGCCCTCGACACCGCCGCCGCGCATGGCCTGGCCTTCACCTCTCACGAGGCCGGCGGAGACCCCGTCGGGATGCCCGCCGATCCCTACACGCTGACTGCACTCGAGACCCTTCTCACCGCCTGGGGGCCGCTCTCCGTCGCCATCAACAGTCTCAATCGCAGCCTCGGGACAAATGATCCAACGCCCTTTGTCCTGAATCGCCCGGTCGTCGAGAAGCTTCAGTTCATCCACGAGCGCATCCACCTCAAGGTGTGCGCTCGGGCCAGCTGAGACCTCACCGGCGCGCGAACCGCTCAGAGGATCGCCTTGCGCGCGGCGCTAAACTTCTCGGCGAGGAGTTGCCACTCATCCTCGATGCGGCCGGTCCACTCGTCCCATGCCGACTCGTGGTCCCTCTTGGGCAAGGCATTCCTTTCCGCAATGAGGCGCGTGTAGACCTTTTCCAGCCGATCGCTGCAGGTGGTGTGGTCGAAGACGTCGGCCCGGGCCCGCGCCCCCTCTGCGAGAGTCGCGCGGCGGGCCTCGTCACGCACGAGCACAAGGGCAGCCTCCGCCACCGCGGCCGCGTCGCTCTCCCCGGGGAGGAGCACGCCACTGCGCCCGTCTTCGATGCAGTCACGCGCCCCCGGCGCATCGAGCGCCAAAAGCGGGGTCCCGGCGGCCATCGACTCGGCGAGCACAAGTCCCTGCGTGTCGGTCTTCGAGGTAAAGAGAAACAAGTCCATCGCGGCATAGGCGTCGGCCAGTTGTTCGCCCTGAAGCACGCCGGCATGGACCACGCGGTCACGCACTCCACCCGCGGCAAACGTCTCGAGGCTCGACTTGAGCACCTCCCCCTCCCCGGCGAGGAGAAACCACGCGCGCGGCTCCGCCTGCAAGACGCGCACGGCCGCCTCAACCAGAAGCGAGATGTTCTTCGCCGCGGTGAGTCGCCCGAGGTGACCGATGACGGGGGCCCCGGCCGGCAGACCCAACGCGGCGCGCCCGCGATCGCCCCTCCCCCGGGCGAAATCCGCCACGCGGATGCCCGTCGGCAGCACTTCGATGGGGGTGCGAATGCCCCGCTCGCGCATGAGCGAGGCCACGCTCCCGGTCGGCGCGAGGCACAGGTCGACGCGGTTCGCATACTGCGTCGTCAGGTCGAGGAGAAGCCGCTTGGCCTGCTTCTGGTCGATCACCGGCCAGTTCGAGTAGCGCTCGTAGAGCGTGTGGTGGGTGAAGACGAGAGGGATGTGTCGCCGCCGCGCGATCCGCCAGGCGGTGTCTCCAAGCATGAAGGGCTGGTGTGCATGCACCACTTGTGGCTCGATCGCCTCCATCCAGTGGAAGATCAGGTTCGGCACCGGCAGGCGGATCGAGAAACCTTTCTCCCCAATCCCCTTCACCGAGGGCACACGCAGCACGCCGTCGCGCGACTCGGTGGCCTCACGAAAGGCCGGCGCGACAATGCGCCCGAAGTGGCCGCGGCGGGTGAGCTCGGCCGTAAACTCCGCCACCGAGCGTTCAATCCCTCCCACGAGAGGGGCAAAGGTGTTTGTGAAATGGATGAAACGAATCATTCTAACCACCTGAAGGTGAACGTATAAGAAGAAGGGTCGGGTCTCGGGGCGACTCGCCGCAAGGGGGGAAACCACCGTCTACCGATTGAATCTCGGCAAAGAAGACCGATAGTCTCGGGTGTCCGCACCGTCCCCGCAACGTTTCCGTTGGCTGCGCCGCCGGCTCCGGAAAATGCGTCTGCAGACCGGTCGCGCAGCTGCCTTTGTGGGCAAGCCGATCAGCCTCCTGCACTACGCCTTCGAACTCATCATCTGGTCGCGCATCGTCGCCGGCCGGCTCCGTTGGACTCCCATCGAACTGCCTCTCGAGACGCTTCGGGGCAAGGGCGTGCATCGGCCGCCCCCCCGCCTCGAGCTTCGCGCGCATCCGGACGCCGAGGTCTTCAACGAAGGCTTCGCCGAGATCCACGCCCTCCTTTTTGCCAACCTCAACAAACCGGGCGCGCTCAGCCGCCAGCGGCACGCGGTGCCCGGACCCGCCTTTCGCGGCGTCTACCTCTGGGACTCGGCCTTCATCGCGCAGATCTGGAAGCACTGGGACCCACAGGTCGCGGCGGAGGTCCTTGGAGCGGTCCTCGAACTGCGCGCCGGCCAGCGCCTCGTGCACGTCGTCTCGCACTTCATGCGATCGCGCTACACCCAGCCGCCGCTCATCGCATGGTCCTTCGTCGAACTCGGACGCACTCTCGCCCCGGCGGCCCGGCGCGAACTCTACGAGCGGATCTATCCGCCGCTGCGCGCTTATCACCAGTGGCTGCGAGGTAATCGGCAACTCCCCAACGGTCTCTTTTTCTGGGCCCACCCCTATGAATCGGGAGTGGAAAACGCGCCCCGCTTCAGCAATCGCGACGAAAGCGTCCTGGCCGACACCCGCCGCTGGGGCTCGCCCGATTTCTGCACCTACGTTGTGCTCCAGCTCGAGGCCCTCGCCGCCATGGCCCGCACCCTCGAGAAGCCAGCCGAGGCGCGCGACTTCGATGTCCGCGCCGACCATTTGCGCGAGCGGGTCAACGCTCTCCTCTGGGACGAAACGGATGGCCTGTATTACGATCTCGATACACTGACCGGAAAACCGGTGCGCTCCATCACGATTGCCTCGCTCCTGCCCCTCTGGGCGGGCATCCCGGGTGAGCGGCAGACACAGCGCCTGGTCGAGTGGATCCAGCGGCCGGACGCCTTCGCGACCCTTTTGCCGCTGCCCTCGGTGGCGCTTTGCGACCCGGCCTTCGAACCCGACATGTGGCGCGGCCCGGTCTGGCTGAACACTGCCTACGGCGTCCTTCAGGGCCTCCTCCGGGCAGGCTATGAGACACTCGCCGGGGAATATGCCTGGCATCTCTGCCGCGGCGTCTACGGCGTCTTCAACACCGAGCGCCGGGTCTACGAGTTCTACGATCCGCTCGCCCTGCACACCGCCAGCCTCGAGCGCAAGAAGGGCAACCGCTGGAAAGCGTTCACCCTCGGGACCGGACCACAGCGCGACTTCGTGGGCTGGACCGGCCTGGTCAACACGCTCGTCATCGAGGTCCTCTGCGGCTGGACACGAGAGGACGACGAAGACCGGCTGCGTCCCCGTCTGCCCCCGCCGACCCGTGACAGCACCTGGCACCTGCAACTGGCGGAAGACCATCATCTCACCCTGCACCACGCACCCGACGACACGTTTTCCGGGGAATTGTGTCGAGGGGGGGAGCGCCAACCCTTCCGGCTGCAGCGCGGCGAAGAGGCGAGCTTTCCCCTCACCGGAAATTCTCCCGCGGAGCCCGCGCCCCTGCCATCGCTTCGGTGAAGGTGCGCAGACGCTCCTCCCAGGCGCAGGCCGCGGGGTCGCCGGCATCGATCGCGGCCCCGAGCCCCTCATCGAGACGCAGGATGAGCGACACCCCGTGGCCACCTGGATTGGAGCGCAGGACGACGAGCTGCGGAGCGGGGCCTTCATCACTCGACCGCTCCCCGCCGCTCACGCCCACGCGGAAGGCATCCCATCGGCGCCGGGCAGGCGACCTCGCACGCGCGAGGCCGCTCTCATTATCGGCACACAACAGTTCGACGCCGTAGCTGGGCGCGAGCTCATGAGCCGCCTGCCAGAGTTCCGCCGTAGTCCGGCGAGAGAGAAAGGCATGGGTCCGGTGAAGGTCTTCGATCATGGGAAAGGGACGCGAGACGGGCGGTCGGCGGCGGTGCGACAGCCCGAGCGCCGCCCGGAACATTCTGCGTGCCATCCGTGCCTTCCCGTGGGCTCGCGAGGAAGAGGATAGGTCGGGGCGCACCGCGCCGGCAGCTTTCCGCCCAAACCCAGCGGTAACGAAGCGTGCATCCGTGGCATTGCGCATGCCCTTCCGCCCTGCCATCCGTGCATGCTGCATTATCAGTACCCGCTCTTCACGCCCTCTCCTGCCCCCCAACGCCCGTGAAGAGCGACTTTAGCCGCGGTGTTGGGCAGGCCAGCCTGCTTGGCATCGACCTCGCTCTTCTGTAAACATGAGCAACGATCCACGCACCCATGCCCGCGCGACCGAAGAATCGGCCGAAACTCTCGCCGAAGACCTCTCCCGTGTGGTCGAAGAGGCCAAGGCCTTTGCCTCCGCCTCGTGGCAGGACGATCGCCGACGCGGGCGCGGCGCCTATGAGGCGGGCCAGGCCCACGCCCAGAACAGCTTCGACGCGGTCCGCTCGAGCGTGGAGGAGGCCCGCTCCCAGGCCTGCACGAGTATTCGGCGCCAGCCCTTGGCCGCCGTCGGCTTGGGACTCGGCGTCGGACTGCTGGTCGGCGCAATCCTCGGCACCTGCCGTCACTCCCGCTGAGACCCGCCGCGGTGGACGCCTCTTCATCCGGACTGCGCCGCGCGGTGCATGTCTTCCTCGGGCATCTCACTGAGGCACTCGCCCTGCGCGGACGCCTCGCCGCGCTCGAGTTTCGCGAAGAGCGGGGCCGCCTTGTCGCCCTCCTTGCGTGGCTCGCGGCGGGCATCCTCGGTGCCTTTTTCGCGCTCCTCTTCTTCTCCCTCGCCGTCATTCTCATTTTTTGGGAGAGTCATCCGCTCCTCGCCACCCTCGGGGTCGCGATAGCCTACCTTTTTCTTCTCGCCATCGCGGGGTGGCGCCTGCTGCGCATCGTGCGCCGATCCCCGGCGCCCTTTGAGCGTTCCCTTCAGGTCCTTCGCGACGATTCGACATGGCTCTTCCCCAAGGACTGACCAGGGAACAATACCGCGACGAGTTGCTCGCCCGGATCGAGGAAAACCGCGCCCTCTGGCCCGCGGCCGAGGCGCTCGTCGCTAACCAGTTCTCCTCGCCCGCCAATTGGGGCCGCTGGAGCCTCCGTGGCATCCGCTTTGCCCTGCGTGCGCGGCGCTTCTACCGCACTGTGCGCACGGCTCGCCGACTCGCTTTTCGCCTGCCCCGCTTGCGCCATCGACGGCGCTCGCTCTCATCCTCGCGCGCGTGAGGCGGCCGCGCCCGCGATCGCGGCTTGGCCCTGCCCGCTTCTGCGGCGCCCGGCGCTGGACGAGGACGAGCTGGGCGTGGTGACCCCGGCTCACTTCCTCGTAGTGGGCCGCGAGATGGAGATTGCGATCTGCCAGGCAGCCGTCAGGTAACGGTTTCCCTGAAGATGTTCCGGCATCTCGCCCACTCGGGGTGAACTGGTCGGTCGGGTCAAAGACGAGGATCGAGCCGCCGGCAGACGCCCCGCCTCGCGCGAATTGCGAAGCGCGTGCTCGACGCACGCGAACGGCAAGGGCCGCCACGGAGGCGCCTCAACCTCGCCGCAGGGCTTCGACGGTGCTGCTGAAATCCTCCGGCACAGGTGCCTCGAGGGTCAGAGGAATGCC
>JBKHAU010000141.1:0-6825 GCA_046542725.1 Opitutales bacterium | reverse complement strand
CCGGGAGCAGCGCGTTGCACGGCTGGGCGCATTTCCTGAGCGCGGGCGGGGGTGGGGCCCTCTCGCCCGAGTTGCGCGAGATCGTCGCGGGCGTCATCGCGCAAGCGGGCAAGACGGCGGAGGCCTCGCAGGATCCGGCCTTTGTCCTGCGGGTCCTGCTCGATCTGCGCCGCCTCCTCGCGACCGACGAAACCGACTTCCACCCGGCGGCCGAAGCCGCCGCGACCCGCGCCCTCGCCGCCTTCAACCGCCTCCTCGGGGCGGCCGCCGGACTGGAGCAAGGGGGCACGCTCGACAGGCTCATGCAGGATGTCCTCGGGGCGCTTGGAACCCCGGCGGGCGAGACCTCGGCGGTGGGCGAAGACCTTGCCGGCTTCGTCGTCCGGAGCGCGACCGAGTCACTCACCCCGAGCGGGCCGGAGGCGCGTCCGGCGCTGGCGCGGGCCTACGTCGAGCAGCGCTGGCCGCCGGCCTACTTCAGCGAGCGTGGCATCCACCCGGGCGATTTCTCGGGCGAGGACAACCCCGCGCTCATGCGCTTTGTCGCCGGGCTGCCGACCTCCGAGCTGGTGCGCGGTTATGGAGGTACGCGCGCGATCATCACCGAGATGGCGGCATTGGCCGCGATCCTCGCCGAGAGTGGGCTCGACGATTCGGCCTATCCCATGGCGGAGGCGGTCGACCAGGCCTTCGACGCGCTGGTCGAATTTCATGATGCGCGCGTCGCGCTGGCCGGCACGCTGGAGGAATACCTCGAAGTGCTCGACCAGCGGGACGAGCTGCTGGCGCTGCATCGCCAGCTCTTCGCCGGGCAGCCGGAGCCGTTCACCCTTTCCACCGTGACGCTGGTCGACCGCTTCCAGCCGGTCTTTGTCGAGGCTGTCGCGGCGTTGCCGCCAGAGCGAAGGATCGCGGTCTACGGGGAGACCCTGCAGGCATTGCTCGGCTTTGCCGCCGCGATCGAATCGCCGGCGCTCGACGGGCGACTGCGGGAAAACTGGGCTGCGCTCGAGGTTCTCAACGGCTACTTCGGCCTCGCCCTCGCCGATCCCGCCTTCTGCAACCTGCTCGCGACCGAACTGACCCTCGCGGGCTACGACCTGGCACCGGGCGATCCGGCGGCCGGGTTCGACCTCTCGGGAAGCTACGAGGCGGACGATGTCGCGGTCGCGACCGGCGGTGTGCCGAACCGGGGACTCGACACCCTGCAGGTGAATCAGGCGGGGCTTTTCATCGCGGGCAAGCTCGTGCAGCGGTCCTACTTCGCGCCGACCGTCGACGGAACCCCCACGGTGCGTGACGTGCGGGTGCGCAAGCTGCGGTTCGACGGCCTGCTCGTGGCCGAGGCGGCGGGCCTGCGGGAGTTTGCCGTGCGCTTCACCGAGGAGGATGGATCGGCCGCCGGGACGGGCGCCTTCACCTTTGCCGCGGCCGGGGAGGAGGTCATCCTCACGGCCAACCTCGAACTGCGCGGAGGCAGCGCCGAGCAGCGGATCTTTGCCCGCTTCGACACCTTCGCGCCGTTGCCGGAGGAGGTCTTCGAGAGCTTTGACCGCCGCACCCGCGAGTATGCCGAGGGGCTCCATCTCCATCCCGTGCATCAGCTCGAGTTCGATGACATGGAGGCCACCGCGGAGGCCCTCAAGGCCCGCATCCGCGCCTATTTTTCGACCGGCGACGAGGGCGCGCGCACGGCCCTGGCAGAGGAGATCGACGGACTGAGTGAAGCTGCCCTGCGCCGCATGCCGGAGTTTGCGAAGGTGCATTTCCGCGGCCTCGTGCGGCGTCGCCTGCACGAGCAGACCTTCACCTCGCCGCTCGACGGGATCGAGCGCGACTACTGGGACTGGCTCTTCCGCATCGCCAACGATGAGCACGACAATGGGCTCGCCCTCCCCGGCGCGGCCGAACTGGCGGATCTGCCCTTTGTCGTCTCGCCGCGCTTCCGCTATGACTTCGACCTGCTCGATCTGGCCGCGAGCGGAAACAGCAAAGGGGTGGTGCAGGTCGCCCTCGAGGGCGGGCTTCTCGGCATGCGCGTGACCAAGCGCGAGGTCGACGGGCCGGTCCTCGATACCTTCTACCTCGCCTCACTCTTCGCCAAGTTAGGGTCCGGCGTTTCCCTCTCGATCAAGGGCCCGGAGGACATGCCGGTCCTGCCGATCAGCGGGTCCTACTCAGGGGGGTCCTTCGTCAGCTCGCAGAGCTACCAGGCGGCGGACTTCAAGGGGGCTCTCGTGATCGGCGACCTCACCTTCAAGAAGAGCACGATTAACACCGTGGCCTACAGCCCCTGGGCCTCGATCTACTTTGTCTCGATCGACGAGTTTGCCGACACGAGCGGGCTCGCGCTTGGTCTCAACCTCGACATGACGCCCTCGATCGGGGGTTCGATCAATGTGGGAACAGGCTATGTCGTGGCGGCGTGGGACGCCGACAAACCCGCTCCGACAGAGGCCGAAGAGGTGAGCGAACCGCCCTCGCCGATCACGTTCTCCTCCACGCGGGACGCCCGCACCGACGGCTTTCTCCACTTCGAGGAGGGGCAGGCATCCATCAATGAATGCGGACTGCAGTATCTGCGCGAGTTCGTCGCCGACTACCGCTTCATCTTCGAGGACCCGGAAGCGCTCATCGAGATCACCGGATACACCGACCCGGAAGGCGCGGCGACACCCGGAGAAGGCCCGGAGGACAACCTCACGCTCTCGCAAAACCGCGCCGAAGCGGTGCATCAGGCCCTGCGCCAGATCCTCGCGATCGACCCCGCGGACGATTTCATCCCGCCCGCAAACATCGTCGGGCTGGGCGAGGCACCGGCGCGCGCGGCGGGTGTTCCCGACGGGGCCGAGGCACCGGAGTGGCGCAAGGTGGAGATCGTGCTCGAAGGCCGCATCACTCTCACCCTCAACGGAGCCGCGCGTCTGCCATGAACCGCGCCGTCCTCCAACCTCCCTCCGGTGCCCGCCGCGCCCGCCGCTCCCCGCGCGGGCGAACGCGCTGGGCTGGGCTCGCTTGGATCCTTCTCATCCTGTCGTTGGGCCCATCCGCGCGGGCGGACGCGGACGCCTCGCCCGAGGAGGGCGTGCAGTGGCTGCGTTCGCTCCTTCTCGAGGCGCGGGCGGGACTGACCTACGTCGAGGACTACGAGACGCCGCGCCTCTTCACCGCGACGGGGGCGGACGGCGCGACGTGGTTTGCGCAAATCGCGCAGAGCGTGGCGGGCGACTGGGCTCGGGTGGATGAGGCGACTTCGCTGCTCCTGGCCGAGTCCGATCACCTGCGGGCGCTCGCGGCGGAGGCGGCCGAGCCCCGGCGCACGCGCCTGCTCGAGGCCCGTCGCCTCTACCTCGAAAAGGCGGCCGAGCTGCTCGCGACCTATCGCGAGACGGTCGCGACAGTGCACGACAGCTTCCTCGGTGACTTCCTCCCGGAGGACCTGCCGGACCTCGTCTTTCCCGGAGAGATCCGGATCGAAAGCATCGCCGGCGGCGGCAGCCTCGACTTCGCCACCGGCGCCTTCACCGGCCGGCTCTCCGGCGAGATGCAGCTGCCGAAGTTCGAGACCTCGCTCAATCTGCTCAACGCCTCCTTCGACTCGCGCGGCAACTTCGCCTTCTCCGCCTACGGCGAAACGGCCTTCCCTCCGGACTCGTCCGAGGCGGTGACCTTCTCTGTCCCGCCGCGCCGTCCGCTCCTCCTCCAGGTGAGCGAGACGGGTGCCTTTCGCGCCGCCGGTGGTGTGCGCCTCGACCTCGCCAACGGCAACCGCCTCGAGACCTTTTTCGACATCGATGACCCGCGCTATGAGTTCGGCTTCAGCTTCAGCGGCGGGATCACGCTGGACCTCGCGAAAGAACTCACGCTCCTCCGGCCGACGATCGACTTCGACCAGACCGCCGACCTCTCCCTCGAGGCGTGGACGGGTCTGGGGCAGTTCTTCGGAAGCCTCGCGCAGGGCTACGAGAGCTTCCTCGCGGATTCACCGGCGCTGCCCTCGCTCGACGACCTCGATGTGGGCCAGCCGCCGGAGTTCGCGGACCCGGAAACGGCGATCCCTTTCGACGTCCTCGACGCCTGGATCGTGGGGGTGGGGAACGAATTCGTGCGTCCGACCCTGAACGGTGGCGCCGAGGCGACGATCGCGCCCATCCGGGCGATGCTTGACGCCTTCGCGGCCGATCTCACGGCTGCGCGCGAGCAGGCGACGCTGCCCTCGCTGCCGCAGATCGAGCGACTGAAAAAGGTCAACGACCTCAACCGCAAGGCCGCCGCGGCGGTGCGAGAGGCCGGGGCGGCGTCCCTTCTCGGCGACGACCGGACGGACCTGCTCGATCGGACCCAGGCCCTCGCCGAAGAGGCGGCGGAGGTGGCCGCAGGCTTTCTCGCCGACATGCCCGCCGCGAAAACGGATTTCCGGACCGGCTTCTCCGGGATCAGCTTCTACGCCGGCGCGGTTGCCTCCGCCGCTCTGGTCGGCAGCGACCTCGCGATCGATGAGGCCCTCATCTTCAGCAAGCTCGACGAGTGGCGGGCGACCTGGCTCGACGGCTATGGCCTTAATCCCGACGGGTCGGTGAAGGACGCGGCCACCTTTGGCACCCTCGGCCACGACGATCTTCGCTTTCTGCTCTCTGCCGCGATCGACCTCGGCGCGCGGGAGCAGGCCCTCCAGCGAGAGCCCTCGAATGCGCTGCCGCGGGTGCTGGCGCGCCACGAATTCGAACTGTGCCGGGCCCGTTACCTTGCCGCGGTGGCGGCAAACGATCTGGAGGCGCGCGCCTATTTCGCGATGCGCCTGCTCGATCTCGCGCCGATCGAGGATCTCCTGGACTTTACCGACCCGGCGGCCCCGGAGGAGGCGCTTCTGCTGCTCGAAGCCTTTCAGGAGACCTGGGAGGCGGTGGCGCAGAGCGCGGGCGGTGGACCGACGCGGGCCAAGCTCGCGACCAGCCTGCTCCGAGCGGCGCGGCACCTGGTGGAAGCGGACAATCAGCGCGCGCGCCGCCGAGCGGCCGATCTCTTTGGCGAGACGGCGGGCGCGGGGGTGCCGCTCCCGACCATGGCGGTGGCGGAACAGCCCCCGACGTTTCTCGAGAGCCTCTCGGCCGCCTTCCGCATCCTCGCCGAGGCCAATCTCTTCCCGCCGGCCGCCGAAGAGCGGGCACAGAGCAACTCCGGAGCCTTTCTCGAAAACTACTTCGCTGCGCTGGGCGAGGCATATGGCGACACGACGCTCGTCGAGCAGCACCTGCGTGGCTCGCTCGACGCGCTCGAGACGATGCTCGATATCATCGCGTGGACACGCGCCCACCTCCCGGCCGAGGGCGAGTTGCTGGGCGAGTTTGAGACGAGCTGGCGGGCACTGCACATGCGCTGGGTGGGCATGGCCGCGGCGCAGGAGCAGGCCTGGCTGCTCGCCGCCTACATCAGGGAGCTCGGGGCCGCCGCGACGCGCTACGGCGAGGGCGTGGGCAGCTCGCTCGAGGCCGCGTTCACGACCGCGGCGCGGGAGGCCGGGGATGGCCTCGAAGACGTGGTCGGGGCGCTCGCGGGCCTCGTCGACGCGATCGGAAGCGAGGCCTTCGAATTTGCCCTGCCCGGGGACCTGCGCATCGAACGGCTCGGCGGTCTCCTCGCCTTGGACCGCGTGACCGGGGCGTGGAATCTCGCCTTCGACGGGCGCGCGTCCTTCCCCGAGGTGAATGTGGTCTTCGACCTGCGGGAGGCGGCACTGGCGAGCACGGGCGAGTTCGAATTGTCCATGCTCACGAGTGGACCGGTGCCGTTTGGTTTGCAGGAGGGGGTCGAACTCGAGATCGAAAATGCCTTCAGCCTGGGCGGCAACCTCTTCACGCCGCGGCTCGACAGCTTCAGCGCGAGCGGGCGGCTTTTCGCGGACGAATCCGCCACGACCTACGACGTCGCACTCGACTACAGCTTCCTCGATCCCGACCACCTCTTCGCGGTCGAGACGAGCTTCTCCGGTCCGCACGTGCTCTTCACCGACGACCTGCTCGTGCTCGAGGGCGGCTTTGGCTTCAATTTGCGGACCAACGGCGGGAGCGTGCCGACGCAGGGGGGGCTCGCGACACAGATGAAGGTGGGCCTGCTCGCCCGCCCGACGGCGGAGGACGAGGTGGCCCTGCGCGACGAGGGCGACTACTACCTCGTCTTCGAGGGCATGGCCGCAGTCGGCTTCGACACCGTCCGACAGGTTTCGACCCTGCGGCTCGAGAGCGGCCAGCTGACGCTGCCAAACGACGTATTCACCGACGAGGAGAATCCGGGTCCGGCGACGATCGCGCTGCAGTCGGTCATCTCTGTCGAGGTCTCGCTCGAGGACGGTGCGGTGACGTTTGGCGATGAGAACGGCAACCCGGAGGTGCGGATCGGGTTCAACAACCTGAAGGCCGACCTCCCCGGCGTCGAAGGCGCCCAGCTCACCATCGCCAATGCCGTGCTGCTGCTCTCGGGCACGGCGTTCCCGGTCCTCGAAAACATCGACGCGAGCTTCCAGTTTCCCCTCCCCGGGGGCGATGCGGACGATGCGGCGCAGCACCGCCTCGTGCAGACGACGATCACAGGCGTCAACTGGCGGATCGACGGTTTTCCGGATGCCGCCACGATCGCCCTCGCGAACGAAGTGCACCTCGTCGACCTCGAGGCCTTTGACCTCTTCGTCGCGGCGGGTACGGGCCTCGGACTCGAACAGGTGACGGTCGGGGCGCAGACCCGCACGCGTCTGAGCTTCGAGGGCGGCATCCGCGGGGAGATCGACGGCGACGTTCTCTACGAACCGGATGAGGCAGGCGGCGGCGGGGG
>JBKHAU010000140.1:0-6877 GCA_046542725.1 Opitutales bacterium | reverse complement strand
GATGATGGCCTTGGCACCACGCGTAACCTTGCCCTCGGTGACCATACAGCCGGCGACGAAATTCTTCCCGAGGGGGAAGACGGCGCGGACCTCGGCGGCCCCGACCTTGCTCTCGCGCAGCTCGGGCTCGAGCTCTTCCGCCATGGCCTCTTTGATCTCGTCGATCACCTGATAGATGATATCGCCCTTGAAGATCTTCACATCGTTGTGCTTGGCCATCGCGCCGACGCCGTTTTCGAGGCCGACATTGAAGGCGATGATCGAGGCGTGACCGGCATCGGCCATCATGCAGTCGTTTTTCGTCACGCTGCCGACGCCGGTATCGACGACCTCGAGGTCGATCTTGTCGCTCTTGATGTTGAGCAGGCTGGTGGCAAGGGCTTCGGCGGTGCCGTAGACGTCGGCCTTCACGATGACGCGGAAGGACTTCTTCTGCGTCTTCGCGATGGCGGCGAACAGGTCTTCGATCGTGGCGCCCTCGGAGGGACGGCGGCTGGACTCCTCGAGGCGGCGGCGATCGAGCTCGTTCTCTTCCGCTTCGCGCTTGGCGACGCGCTCGTTCTTGCGCCACTGGAAGATGTCGCCGGCGTCGGGCGGGCCGGACCAGCCGACGATCTTCACCGGCGTGGCGGGACCGGCCGACTTGATCGGCTTGCCCTGGTCGTTGAGGATCTGGCGCACACGGCAGTAGTGCTCGCCGCAGACGAGGGCATCGCCCGGCTTGAGGGTGCCGCGCTGGATAATAACGGAGGCGGTCGAGCCGCGGCCCAGCTCCTTCTGGGCCTCGATGACGACGCCCTCGGCCTTGGCCTTGGGGTTGGCCACGAGGCTGTCCATGATTTCGGCTTGAAGGAGAATGGCGTCGAGAAGGTCCTCGATTTTCTCGCCCTTGAGGGCCGACACCTGGGCCGAAAGCGTTTCACCGCCCCACTCTTCCGGAGAGAGATCACGTTCCTGCATCTGGCGCAGGACCTTTTCGACGTTGGCCCCGGGGGCGTCCATCTTGTTGATCGCGACGACGACGGGGACCTTGGCCCGGCGGATGTGCTCGAGGGCTTCGTCGGTCTGCGGCATGAAGCCGTCGTCCGCCGCCACGACGAGGATGGCGATGTCGGTCATCCCGGCACCACGGGCGCGCATGCTGGAAAAAGCGGCGTGGCCCGGGGTGTCGATGAAGGTGATCTGCTTCTCGTTGTGCTCGACCTGATAGGCACCGATATGCTGCGTGATGCCGCCGGCCTCACCCTTTGCGACGCTCGCTTTGCGAATGGTGTCGAGAAGGGTCGTCTTGCCATGGTCGACGTGACCAAGGATGCAGACGACGGGCGGGCGCGGCTCGAGAAAGGCCGACTCGTCGACCGGCGCGACTGCCTCCTTCACGGGGGCGCCGCCGGCTTCACCGCGGTGGCGCACCTCGAGGGCAAAGCCCGAGCGCTTCGCGATCTGCTCGGCGATCGGCTCCTCGATGGCCGTGTTCATGGAGGCGAAAATGCCCAGCTCCATGAGGTCGGAAATGAGCTGGAAGGGCTTCTTCCCGATGACGATGGCAAAATCGCGCACAACGATGGGCGACTTCACCTGAAGCGGCACGAGAGCGGGCGCGGCAGGCGCCTCGGTCGCCGGCTCAGCGGCGGCGGCCTCCGGGGTTTCCTCGTCGGAGGGCTCGCGCGGGGGCAGGGGCGCGGACGGGCGAACGGGCGGCTGAGGCGGACGGGAAACAGGCGGGGGCGCCATCGGGCGGGGAGCCGAGACGCGGGGCGGGGAGACCGGGGCGGGGCCGGTGCGGGGAGGCTGCGCCGGGGCCCGCGGCTCGGGCCGGCTGGGGCTGGGGCTGGGCGTCTTGGCGGCCGGTGGCGGCTCCTCCTTCTTCACGTCCGTCCGCAGGACAGGACCTCGCCCGGGCAGGTTCGGGGCGCGGGGCGGCACGTTGACCGCGGGCAGAGGGGGCGGCGGGCGACGAATGGTCACAGCCGGTCCGCCGGGGAGGGGCGGCGGGGCCTTGCCCGGTCCGGTCGGACGCGGCGGGGTCGGCGGCGGGGACGCGGCCCGCTGACGGGCTTCCTCTTCCTCCCGGGCGGCGCGCTCGCGCGCGACGTCTTCCTTCGACCGCACGAGGGCACCGGCGGGCAGCTTGGGCGCTTGCGGGGCGACGGTCTCCTTGGGCGCTTCGGCGGGGGCAGCCTCCGCCGGTTTTTCCACCTCCGCGGCGGCTTCCGCCTTGGGCACAAACTCTTCCCGCAGGCTTTCAGCGGAGATATTGTCGACCGTGCTCGAAGCACTCTTAACCTGATAACCGCGCTCGCGCAGCAGCCCGATCAATTCGGCATTCTCCATTCCGAGATCTTTGGAAAGCTCGTAGATGCGGACACTCATATAAAACTTTTGGAAACTTGGCGGGGTGAATCGGCTCACAAGGGCGCGCGACGGAGCGCTAGCCCTGCGCCGCGCGGTAATCCGCCACCATCTTCACCAACTGGGCGGAATCGTCGGGGGTGAACCCGAGGGCTTCAAGGTCTTTTGCCTCGACCCCCTCGAAGGCCTCGGGGGAGGTGAAGCCATTGGAAACGAGGAAGGCACCGACATCGTAGGAGATGCCTTCGACGGCCTGCCACTTGGTGATGCCTTCGCGCATCATGTCGTCGAAGCCGACTTCCTGGACCTGCTCCTTGGAAATATCGAGCTTCCAGCCAAGCAGCTTGCTGGTGAGGCGGGCGTTTTGGCCACGGCGGCCGATGGCGATCGAGAGGTCGTCTTCGTTGACCTCGAAATAGATCCGGCGAGCGGCCTCGTCGACGTGGATGTTGCGCGGGACGGCCGGTTTGATCGCCTCGCGGAGAAATTCGATGGGATCATCGTGCCAGGGAATGATATCGATCTTTTCGCCCCCGAGTTCACGCACGATACTCTTCACACGGGCTCCCCGAGCCCCCACGCAGGCTCCCACGGGGTCGACTTTGCTATCGTTCGAGCGGACCGCGATCTTTGTGCGGTAGCCGGGCTCGCGGGCGATGGCATCGAGCACCACGGTGCCGTCGGCGATCTCCGCCACCTCCAGTTCGAAGAGGCGCCGAACAAAGCGCACGCTGGCACGGGAAAGGATCAACTCCGGGCCGCGGTTGGTCGGCTCGATGTTGAGAAGGAGGCAGCGAATGCGCTCTCCGGGGGCGTAGTCCTCACCCTGCACGCGCTCGCGCGGCGGGACGATGGCCTCGGCCTTGCCCAGGTCGACGACGAGGTTGCCCCGCTCGCGGCGGCGCACGATGCCCGAGACGATATCGCCCACCTGGTCCTTGAAGTCGTCGTAGATACGCTCTTTCTCGAACTGGCGGAGACGCTGCATGATCGCCTGCCGGGCGGTCTGGGCAGCGATGCGGCCGAGCGCCTCGGGGTCGACCTCGCGCTCAATGAAGAGCCCGACACCGGCCTCGGGATTGAGTTCGCGCGCTTTTTCGAGATGGATCTGGGTCTTCGGATCACTCACCGAATCGACCACCTCGAGGAGGGACCAAGCCTTCAGGGCACCGTTTTTGGGGTTGATTTCAACACGCAGTTCGACGCCGGCGGCGACGCCTTTTTGCGCTGCCCCGCGGATCGCGTTGGCGATCGCCGCGATCATTTCTTCACGCGGGATCCCCTTCTCTTTCTCCATGTATTCGAGGACGGAAAGGATTTCTTGGCTCATCGAGGTGGGATATGGACTCTATAATGCAAAAGAGAGCGGGCAGGTGCCCACTCTCCGTTGTCAGAGGATGAATTGTTTAACATACATGCCGGCCCCCTCGCCTTGTCAAGAACGCGCTGGAGAGGTGCCGCTGCGGCACGCCGCTCAACGCCGCCGTCGCTGCGCCACGAAGACGAGCCCCAGGCCAGCCACGAGCAACCCAAGCGCGCTCGGCTCGGGGACTGCGACGATCTGCCCGCGGAGCTAACCGCTCGGTACCGCGTCGGTGTGCAGATTGACGTAGTAGAGTCCGCCAAAAAGGTCTTCCACCTCGGACTGGCTGCCGAGGCCCCAGGTGCCTGTGATGCCCCCACTGGTCACGCCGATGGGCGAATTGAGGTTGAATGCAATTAACTCAGTCGCGCCCGGCGCGGCTGGCCCGTGGATGTGAGCGGAGGTTCCGTTGATGTCGATTGTTGGACCATCGAGTCCCGAGAAGTCGACATCGAGGGTGAGGGTGCCAAAGGCGCCCACGGAGGCGTCATACTCGAGGGTATTGATGACACCGGTGCCCAAAGAACTGTTGGCAGGAACCGCGTTGGCCCCGGAAAACCCGTTCAGGAAGGTAAAGGCCGTCAGCTGCGCAAAGGCCGACGCGGGTGCGAGAGAAAGCGCGAGAAGGAAGATACGTTTCATAGCAGGGAGTGAGTTATTGAAGACCACATTCCTATTCTTCCCTGCCGCGCGCGCCGAGTCGCTTCCCTGTTGCCGGCAAAAAATAAGGGACAAGCCTGCTTCCGTGCTGGTAAACGGCAGGGAGCGCGAGGCCCCCTCCTCCGCTTGCTGGTCTCAGCGGCGGCGATTGCGCGGGTGGAAGTCGGCGTGCGCCTCGAGGAGTCGGGCGGTTTCGACCCGCGTGTAGATCTCCGTCGTGGTGATGTCGGCGTGGCCGAGCATCTCCTGAATGGCGCGCAGGTCGGCCCCGCGGCTGAGCAGATGAGTGGCGAAGCTGTGTCGCAGGATGTGGGGCTTCACCTTTTGCTCCGCGATGCCGGCGCGCCGGGCGTAGACCTTGATCCAGTGCCAGACCGTCTTGCGACTGATGGCCTGGCCCCGCGCACTGAGGAAGAGTGCGCTACCGGTGCGGGGCCGGACGAAGGTGGGACGCGCGTGTGCGAGGTAGACCTGAAGGGCGGCGACGGCGGCTCCCCCGACGGGTACGAGGCGGTCCTTGTTGCGCTTTCCCGCCTCCACCCGGAGAAAGCCCTCATCGAGGTCCACGTGGTTGATTTCGAGCGCGCACAGCTCCGAGACGCGCAGCCCGCTGCTGTAAAAGAGTTCGAGGATGGCGCGGTCGCGCAGACCCTGGGGACTGTGCCGACTCGGCGCCTCGAGGAGCGCCTCGACCTCCTCCGCGCCGAGCGTATCGGGCAGGGCACGCTGGGCGCGCGGACGGGAGACGAGTTCGGAGAAATCATCCGTCCGCGTGCCCGCCTGCACGAGGTAGCGGGCGAAGCCGCGCAGGGCGCTGAGCTTGCGCGCGGCGGAGGTCGCGCTGTAGCCGGTCCGGGCGGGGCGGCCCCGGCCCTTGGCGCCGTGGAGCTGAGTCTGCAGCGAGCGGAGCCAGGCCGAGGCGTCGGCCGGGCTGACCGATCCCCAGTCGGCCCGCCCCGTTTCCTGCGCAAAGAAGGCCGCCGCCTGCACGAGGTCCCGCTCGTAGTTGCTCACGGTGTGGGCAGCGCGCCCTTTCTCCAGTTCGAGATAGGCGAGGTAGCCGTCGAGAGGATCGGCCCAGGCGGGCGGCAAGGTGTTCGAGTCGGTCGCCAAGACGGCGAGCGCACACCATTGCCCTCGCCCTGGCAAGACTGCCCCGGCGGCGAGGGCGCACGTTTCCTTCGCTTGCCCTCCGCCCCCCGGATGCTGTGAATAGGGGGATGCCCAGCGACGAGCGCGAAAACCTGCGCGAACTCACCCCGACCGACCTGCGCGGCATTCTCAAATATGTCCCGCAGTGGCGCAACCACGTCTTCGTCGTCGCCCTCGACGGCGCCGTCATGGAGCACGGGAATTTTGAGAACCTCATGCTCGAGCTGGCGGTGCTGCGCAATCTCAGCATCAAGCTGGTCATCATCTTTGGAATCGGGGCGCAACTGCAGCGCCTCGCGGCCGAGCGGGCGATCGCCATCACCGACGCGCGGGGCTACGGTCCGACCGACGCCTCCACCCTCGAACTCGCCATCGAGGCCTCCGGTCGCGTCGCCCACCACCTCACTCAGGGGCTCACTCGCAAGGGCCTCAAGACCGCCCAGGTGAACGCCGTGCGGGCGACCGAGCGCGGCGTTCTCCAAGGGGTCGATCAGCTCCACGCCGGCAAGGTGGAGAAGATCGACGAGGAGGTTCTGCGCCACCTCATCGACCGTGAGATCGTGCCCCTCGTCAGCCCCATCGGCTTCAACCGCGACGGCGATGCCCTGCGCCTCAACAGCGACCTCCTCGCCTCCCGCATCGCCACCGCGCTGCAGGCCTCCAAACTGCTTTTTGTCCTGCCGTATCCAGGACTCACCTACAACGGCGAGTTCCGCCTCAACGCCCCGGTCGACGAAGTCCGTGCCAAGCTCGACGAGGTCCCGTGCCCGATCGATGAGGAGGTGCGCAGCAAGGCCCTTTTCGCCGTGCGCACGATCGACGGCGGCGTGCCCCGCGCCCACCTCATCGACTGCCGCATCCACGACGGGCTCCTCACCGAGGTCTTTTCCAAGGTGGGGATCGGCTCGATGATCCACAGCAACCCCTACATGCGGATCCGGCCCGCGACCCCTCACGACGTCACCGCGATTTTCAACATCACCAAGTCCGCGGTGCGGGACGAGGCCCTCCGCGCCCGCTCCCTCGAGAGCATCGAGGCGGCCATCGACCACTACTTCGTCTACGAGATCGACGAAAGCATCATCGGCTGCGCACGCCTCACCCCCTACCCCGGCGCCGATGTCCTGGAGATCGGCTCGGTCTTCGTCCAGCCCGCCTATCAGGGGCGCAATATCGGCAAGGCCCTGGTCGACTTCGCGATCGACGAGGCCCGTCGCCGGAAGGTCGCCGCGCTCATTGCCCTGAGCACCCAGGCGGCGCCGTTTTTCAAGAAAGCCTGCGGGTTTGTGGAGGCCGAACTGGAGGACCTGCCGCCCGCCCTGCGCGATTTGCTCACCACCTCGCAGCGCA
>JBKHAU010000139.1:0-6890 GCA_046542725.1 Opitutales bacterium | reverse complement strand
CCCTTCTGCCGGGACCTCCAACTCCTGTCCGACATAAATCGTGTCGGCGCTCAACCCGTTGGCCGCCCGCAGGTCGGCCACCGAAACCCCGAAGCGACGCGCGATACCGCTCAGCGTGTCGCCCGACTGCACGGTGTAGCTGGTCATCGACCGCTCTTCCTCCTCCGGCCCGGTGAGCGGTCGGAGGAGATCACCGGTCTCCTCGCCCTCGAAGGTGAGGCCGGCGTTGAACTCGGAAGGCAACTCGCTGGCCTCCTCACTGCGCACGGGACGCGAGGGGGCAAACCGGTTGGTCGGCACCTCGGGTGTCGCGCGAGTCGCTGCCGGAGCCGTCGAGGTGCGCGCGGCGGAGTCATCCGTCGCGGTCGTCGTTGTCCCGGAACGAGTTGTCTCGGGCGGCGGCGGCGGCGACTGACGCACCTGGCAGCCGGGCTGGAAAAGCAGAACCACGATCACCGCAAGATGGATGACCGCAACGGGAACGAAGATCTGGAGGAATTTCATGGTCAGTCGAAGCGAAGGGTTCGTCTGCAGGAGGGGACCGGCGAGGTCGCCCTGGGGTTCAGTAAAATCAACATGTCAACGAAGCTTGAGGGTGGCGAGACCCGCCACCGCAAAGATGATGGAAAGAATCCAGAAGCGGATCACGACCTGCGTCTCGGCCCACCCGCGCAGTTCGAAATGGTGGTGGATCGGGGCCATGCGAAAGATGCGCTTGCCCGTCAACTTGAAGGAGCCGACCTGCAGGATGACGGACACCGCCTCCATCACAAAGACCCCGCCGATGAGCACGAGGGTGAAGGGCTGGAGGGTGAGAAAGGCCATGGTCCCCACCAGTCCGCCCAGGGCGAGCGATCCGGTGTCGCCCATGAAGATCTGGGCGGGATGGGCATTGTACCAGAGAAAGGCGAGGCAGGCGCTGCAAAGGATGGCGCAGACCACCGTGAGCTCGCCCGCCCCTTCCATGAAGGGGATGAAGAGGTAGTCCGCGATCTCGACGTGACCGGTCGCGTAGGCGATGAGCCCGTAGGCCATGGCGACCGAGAGGGTGCAGCCGATGGCCAGTCCGTCGACCCCGTCGGTGAGGTTGATCGCATTGCTCGAGCCAGCGAGGACAAGGAAGAAGAAGACGAAGACAAAGGGCAGCGGCATGACCGCCCAGAGCGGATCCTTGAGAAACGGCACCCAGAGCGCGCGCAGATTCTCTCCCAACTCCGGGTGGTAGAGAAACATGGTGAGGGAAACGAGGGTGAGGCCGGCCTGGCCGAGCAGCTTGTAGCGCCCCTTCAGCCCCCCGCTCTTCTTGCGCGTGATCTTGAGGTAGTCGTCGAGGAAACCGATCACGGTGAGTCCGCCGTAGACAAACATCGCCCCCGCGACAAAGACGTTCCACCGCGCCCAGAGCAGCGTCGAGATGAGCATCGAGGCGAAGATGATGAGCCCGCCCATCGTCGGCGTGCCCACCTTGGCCTCGTGCAGCTCGGCCAGGCGCCCGACCTCCGCAGCGCCGCGAAAGGCCTGCTTCGCCTTCAGTCGCCGGAGCATGCGAATGACCATGGGCGCGAGCACGAGCCCGAGAAAAAGCGCCGTGGCGGCCCCCCCCACACTCCGCACGGAGATGTAGCGAAAGAGTCGCAGCGGTCCGAAGAATTCCTCCCACTCGGCCAGGTAAGTCAGCATGCGAGGGCCTCCAGGGTGGTCGGTTCAGCCGATTCCGGAATCAGCCTCTCGAGCGCGTAGGCGCGGCTTCCCTTGAGGAAGACCGCTCCCGCAAAGTGCTCCAAGGCGGGACGCACGGCCGCGGCGTCGGGAGCGACGGTGAGGCGCTCCGGCGCATTGCCGGCGGCGAGCGCACCTTCGCGCATGGCGGTCGCTCCGTCACCGATGAAGTGTGCGGCGTCCTCGGGTGCGAGCCGCAGGCACTGTCCGACGCTCCGGTGGCCGGCCGCAAACAGTTCGCCGAGCTCGCGCATGGAGCCGAGGACGTAGCGCTTCGGCCGGGTCGCAAAGTTCGCCGCAAAAAACCTCAGCGCGTCGATCATCGAGTCCGGGTTGGCGTTGTAGCAATCGACGTAATACACGCGCGGCCCGGCGCGAAAGAGCTCGCCCCGCTGCCGCGAGGGGCGCCAGCCAGCGAGGCGGGCGGCGAGGACGGCATCGGGTACGCCCAGCTCCCGCGCGAGGGCGAGGGCGTGGACGGTGTTGCGCAGCATGCCCTCGCTCATCGGGGGCAGGGAAAGTGAAAAAGGAGGGCGGGCCGGCCCGAAGATCGTGAGCAGGCCTCCCGGCCGACCCATCCCATCCTTTAACTGACTGATCTCTCTGTCTTGTCTCTGTCTGTTGTCTCTCTGTCTGTCGCTAAGTGGGTCGGCGGCGGATTCGCCAAGTCGAGTTTCAGTCGATGCCGCTCGACCCGTAGTCTGGAAAATAAGGCGCCCGTCATGCGGCCCGGTTCCCGGAGCGCTCGCGAGGACACGCGCCCGCAGGTCGCGAAAAGGTGGATACACGAGGCAATCCTCGGGAAACAGCACGAGCCCGCCGGCCGGCACGGCGGCGGGGAGCCGGGCCTTTTCCCGCGCGATGCCCTCGCGCCCGCCCAGTCCCTCGGCGTGGGCCAGCCCCACGCTCGTCACGATGGCGTGATCCGGCCGGATGCAGTCCGCCAGCACGTCCATTTCGCCCGCCTGATTGATGCCCGCCTCGATCACCGCCTGGCGATGCACCGCCGGGTCGAGACGCAGGAGGGTGAGCGGGACGCCGAGCGTGTTGTTGAGATTGCCCTCCGTCGCAAGGGTCTCGTCGAGCCCGAGAAGGCGGTGGAGAAGGTCCTTCGTCGAAGTCTTCCCGGCGCTTCCGGTGATGCCCACGACGGGACCCGCAAAGGCCTCGCGATGCGCCCGTGCGATGGCCTGCAGGGCGCGCTCGGGCGAATCCACGACGAGCTGCGCCCCCGCGCCCTCGACCGGACGCGCAACGAGCGCGGCAGCCGCCCCGCGGGCAAAGGCCTCACCGACGAAGTCGTGCCCGTCGCGCCGCGCAGTGGCGAGGGCGACAAAGCAGTCCCCCGGCGCGATCCGCCGCGAGTCGATGCCGAAGCCCAACACCGCCCTCTCCGGCGGCGCGCTCCAGACGCCCCCGCTCCAGGCCGCGAGGTTCGCTGGGAGAAACGCTAGCATGCACCTCCCTCGAAGCGTTGTTTCTTGCGCAGAAGATCGCGCGCCACCGCTCGATCATCGAACGGCATCACGGTGTCGGTAAATTCCTGATACGTCTCATGCCCCTTGCCGGCAATGAGGACGAGATCACCCGGGCCGGCCGCCTCGAGGGCGAGGTGAATGGCATGCCGACGGTTCTCGACAAACTGGATGGGGTCGCCCGCCTGCACCGCCGCGCGCATGTCGGCAAAAATCTCCTCGAGGGCCTCGGAACGGGGGTTGTCGGCCGTCGCAAGGACGAGGTCGGCGGCATCCGCGACGGCGCGGGTGATCGGTCCGCGGGCCCGCCGGTCGCGGTCGCCCCCGCAGCCGTAGACCACGATGAGGCGTCCCTCGGTGAGTTCGCGCAGGGTGCGCAGACCCTCGCGATAGGCCTCGAGGGTGTGCATGTAGTCGACCACCACGGGAAAAGGCTGCCCCTCGTCGATCGGCTCCATCCGGCCCCGTACGGTGGGGGCTTCGGCGAGCCGGGCGAGGAGCGTCGCGCGATCCAGCCCGAGAGCCTCGGCGAGGGCGAGCGCAGCGAGCGCGTTGGCCACGTTGAAACGGCCGAGCAGGGGCGAGGCGACAGGGCACGTCTCGCCTCCCGCATGGAGTGTGAAACGGGTGCCATTGCGCTCGCAGACGATATCGCGCGCGGTGTAGTCGGCCGCCGTCGACAGGCCGAAGCGGACCACCCGCACGGAGGCCGGAAGGGCCGCCACGAGGCGCTCACTGGCGGGATCGTCGGCGTTGACCACGGCGACGCGGGGCGGCGGCCCGTTGCGCCCGTCGAAGACCTTTTGCACGGTGTCAAAATAGGTCTCCATCGAGCCGTGGTAGTCGAGGTGCTGCTCGCCGAGGTTGAGGAAGGCGGCGACGCCGAATTGCAGGTCGGCCACGCGTCCCTGGTCGATGCCATGGGAACTCACCTCGAGGATGCAGCGCTCGCAGCCATAGTCGCGCATCTGTCCAAGCATGGAGTAGAGGTCGACCGGCTCGGGGGTGGTGCGGTAGGAGGGCAGCGTGCGCGGCCCGAGGTGGTAATGGATGGTCCCGAGAAGGCCGTTCGGCGGCTCCGGATCGAGCAGGCTGCGCAGGAGGGTGGCGACCACGGTCTTGCCGCTCGTGCCCGCGATGCCGACGAGTTCGAGCGCGTCCTGCGGCTGGTCGTGGAAGGCGCGGGCGGTGCGCGCGAGGACCGCCCGGGCATCGCGCACGCGGATGAGGGCGGCCTTGCGCGGGACCCAGATGTCCTCCTCGCTCACCACCCCCACGGCGCCACGCTCGACCGCCTCCTCGACGTAGGCCGCCCCGCTCGTGCGCCGCCCGGGAAGGGCGAAGAAAAGGCTGCCCGGCGTCGCGCGACGACTGTCGGTGCAAAGCGAACGCACGGGGGCGTCGACCCGCCCGATCACCTCGAGGATGTCCGACGGGACGAGTAGATCCTGGATGCTGCGCATGGGATGGCGGGGTTGCAGGCCCTGCGCAAGAAGCTGCGCCGTCAGGCCGTTGAAGGAAAAGAGGCGGGTCCGGGAAGGGCCGCCAAAAGGCATCGTAAGGGTGGCAGGGCTCATCGTCCGACCTCTCCCCCGAGCCGCGCAAGGAGTCCTGCAGGGCGTTCGGGCATGGGTGTCATGGCGTAATATTCGATCAGCTTTTCCCCGATCTCGCGGAAAGCGGGCGCGGCCACGAGGCCGCCATAGGCGACACCCGGGGTCTGGGCATCGTCGACCACCACGGTGATCGCGAACTCGGGGTCGAGGGCGGGGAAAAACCCGGAAAAGGAGGCAAAATGGTGCGAGGTGGAATACTGCCCGTCGATGATCTTGCGCGAAGTCCCGGTCTTGCCCGCGACCTGAAAGCCCGGAATGGCGGCGCGGCGGGCCGTGCCCTCGTCACTCGCGACGCGGGCGAGCATGGCGGCGAGCATGCGGGCATTCTGCTCGGAAACGACGCGTTCGCGTTCGCGGCGGGGGAAGTCGACGACCGGGCGCCCTTGGCCGTCGAGGACACGGCGCACGAGACGGGGCTGGAGGAGCTTGCCGCCGTTGGCCACGCTCGACATCGCCATGTGGACCTGAAGCGGCGTGGCGTTGACCGCGTAGCCCGCCGGCAGGCGGGTGATGGTGAGGCCGTCCCAGTCCTTCACGTCGTGCAGGGTGCCGCTTGCTTCGCCGAGCAGCGGCCAGCGCGTGGCGGCGCCAAAGCCGAAGCGCGCCGCATAGTCGTGGAGCCGCTGTTCACCGAGGGCGAGGCCGAGCTGGGCGGCACCGCGGTTGCTCGACTTGGCCACCACTTCCGCCACCGAGATGCGGCCAAGGGGGTGGCTGTCGGAGGGCAGGCGGAGGCGACGACCGCGGTATTCGGCCACCGCCTCGGCGCAGTCGATGATCGTGCGCGGGCTCACCATGCGCTCTTCGAGGGCGGCCGCGACCGGCACGATCTTGAAGGTCGAGCCTGGCTCGAGCAGGTCGGTGACGGCGCGGTTGCGGTGGGCCGCGAGGTCGAACTCGCCGTAGCGGTTGAGGTCGAAGGACGGATAGTTGCCCATCGCCAGGATATCACCGGTGCGCGGGTCGCTCACGATGATGGAGGCACCGGCCGGTGCCTGCTCGCGCACGATGCGCTGAAGGGCGGTCTCGACGTAGCTCTGCACCACCATGTCGATCGTCAGCTCGACGTCGTAACCGCGCCGCGCCGCCACCTCGCGCCCGCGAAACTGCGCGACCTCGTGGCGACGGGCATCGCGCTCGGTCTCGCGCCAGCCGGGCTCACCACTCAGGTAGAAGTCGAGAAACTGCTCGACGCCCATGACGGCGCGTCCCTCGCGATTGAGAAAACCGATGACGTGGGCGGCGTAGGAGCCCGCCGGGTAGTAGCGCTCGTAGTAGAGATTCCCATACACGCCGGGGATCTGCTCGGCGCGGATGCGCTCGTAGACCTCGGGGTCGGCCTCGCCCAGTTTCACCCAGCGGCTGCGGTTGGAGGGGTCCGCATGGGCCGCGAGAACGCGCTCGAGGAGGGCATCGGGGTCGGACTCGGGCGCGAGGCGCGTCGCCAGGTCGGCCAAAGCGCGCCCCGCCTCGGGCTGGAAGACCTTGGGATCGACCCCGACGCGATAGCGCGGGCGGGTGGTGGCGAGAGGGTTGCCCCGCCGGTCGAGGATGTCGCCGCGGCGGGCGTTTTCCGCGATCGTCATCTCGCGGGTCCGCTCGGCGTAGGCGGAGAGGTCCTCGCGCCCGAGGACATGAAGATATGCGAGACGTGCGAGGACGCCGCCAAAACCCGCCACGATGGCAAAGGTGACGAGCAGCATGCGCCAGGGACTGACGAAGGTGTGGGACATCAACTCAGGGGCGGAAGGCGCGAACGGGCTCCATCACGGCGAGGTCGAAGGTTTGGCGGTAGGGCTCGGTCTCGGCGGATTCCTCGCCGGCTGCAGAAGTCGCGAGCAGGGTCTCCTCCCCGGGCATCGCGATGGGCCCGAGGCGCACGATCTGACGCCCCGCCGGACGGGTGAGGGCGAGGCCGGCGGCGGAGGCACGGGCGAGGAGATGGTCGGGCCGGTGCATCTCGGCGATGCGCGAGCTGAGATACTCCATGCGACGCTCCACCTCGACGCGCTCCCGCTGCACCTGCGCGATGCGGGTGGCGGTGCCGGAAATCTGCTGCCGCAGCCAGACGAGACTGAGC
>JBKHAU010000138.1:0-6936 GCA_046542725.1 Opitutales bacterium | reverse complement strand
CCCTGCGCAAAGGCCGCCGGCCAGAGTCGCTCGTCCGTTTCAGCTCCGGGCAGCCTCGCAAACTCCCGGCGCCACGCCACCTCTGCCCCGTCCTCCGGTGAGGTGCCCGCGGGGAGCCAGGTATCGAGGCGCAGTTCCCATCCACCCGCCCCCACCTGCCGGGCTGCGCCCAGCACCTCGCCGTTGACCCCGGCCGCAAGGTAGCGCCCGCGCACCGCCTCGCCGCGCACCGCCGGCGCCTCATGGTGGGTGTGCGCCCCGGTGAGGAGAATCGGGACGGGCAGGCTCCGGTGCAACGCCCCATCTGGCCCCTCCCGCTCATTGCCGCCGAGATGGGAAAGGACCACGATCGCATCGACGGCCGGGGCCAAAAGCGCGTCCCAGGCCTCGATCGTGGCGACCTCTTCGAGCCGCTCGAGAGCTTCCTCGTCCGCCCCCTCCGCAAGCAGCCCGAGGACCCCCAGACGAGCGCCGTCTCGCTCCAGCACCCAGGCCGGAGCGACGTTGGCGGGCGCCTCAGGCAGCGCGGCAAGATTGCTCCAGACCGCACTCAAAGAGGCATGGCGCCCGATCTTTCTGAGCCAATGGGCAAGGCCCCAGTCGAGGTCGTGGTTTCCCGGGACCAACGCGTCGACCCCGGCCGAAGCATAGAGCGCATAGGCCGGGTCGGGCCCGGCCGCGGCGTCCATCCAGAGATCCCATCGCGATACGCCCACATGGTCGTCGCCCCCGCCAAGACAGAAGCGCGCCGCCCCGGCGGCCTTCCACCCGGGGAGCCACGAGTGAAAGCGGTCCCGCTTCCCCGTGGGCAACAAGAGGTGGCCATGGAGATCGTTGAACACCCGCAGCGCAACGGGCGAGGTGCGTTCCGTCCGGGCCGGGAGTGGCGGCCCCCCGCGCGCCGGCCGCCACCGCCGCGTCCCGTCGGGCGTGGCCGGAACCTCGCGCCAGCCGAGCGACTCACCGGCCACCGGCCGGGGCCAATCTGGATCAGATTGCATCATTTTTGGCGGGCGTCCTGCTCAGCTGATGGCATGCCTGTTCGCCTGTGCAAGATCGCGCTCTCCGCGGTGTCCGCCTTCTTCTTTTTTCTCGTGGTGTTCAACAACCTCACAGACTTTCGCTCGAACTTCCTCTTCGTCGAGAACGTCCTGGGGATGGGAACGACTTTTGAGGGCAACAAGCTCATGTGGCGCGCGATCGAGAGTCCGGTGGTGCATCATCTTTTCTACTTCTCGATCATTGCCTGGGAAGCGCTCACCTGTGGCGTCATCGCCTGGGGCACGTGGAAGCTCTGGCAGGCCCGGCACGCCTCCGCAGCGGTTTGGGAAGCCGCCAAGGAAACGTCCATCGTGGGGCACACCATCGGCATGCTGCTTTGGTTCCTCGCCTTTCTCACCGTCGGGGCGGAATGGTTCGTGATGTGGCAGTCCGAGATCTGGAACGGGCAGGACGCCGCCGCCCGCATGTTCATGGTGATGGGTTTCGTCCTGCTCTTCGTCTACCTGCCCGACCGCGAGCACGCCACCGCCTGAAGCCCCGAACCAAAGCCGACTGTGTCAGGTTTTTCATTACAAGACTGCGTGGTCCTGCTGGGGCCCGAGCTCGAGCCCTGGTGGTGTCACCGCCTCACCGTGGAGGACGGCCGCATCACGGCCCTGGAGCGTCGCGCCCCGGCGCCGCGGCTGGAGGACGGCGCCCTCGTCGTGATGCCTTCGCTGTGCAACGCGCACACCCACATGGGCGACAGCTGCCTGCCCGACGGTGCCACCGGGATGACGCTCGAGGAGGGATTCTTTCGCCCCGCGGGGTACAAGTATCGCGCCCTCGCCGAGCTCGGCGACGGCATCCTCCCGCACGTCGAAGCGCACCTCGCCTACATGGCGCGCACCGGGACGACGACGCACATCGACTTCCGCGAGTCCGGACCAGCCGGCAGCCGCCTCCTCCGCGCCGCCGCGCAGGCCACCGGGGTCGACGCCGTCATCCTCGGCCAGTTCCGCGATCCGCCTTTTGACGCGGCTGCCCTCGAGAGCGATACGGCGTCGCTGCCACCCGCCGCCCTCGCCGAACTGGAGGAACTCCTCGCCGTTGCCGACGGCTTCAGCGAGAGCACGATGAACGACCTCACCTCTCCCGCCTGGCGCGAGCTGCGCACGCGGGTCGGCGGCGGCAAGTGGCGCGCGATTCATTGCCTGGAAAACGCCGGCTACCGCGAGCTGAGCCTGGCCCGCACCGGCCGGGGTGACCTCGCCCGCGCCCTCGAGCTCTACGATCCGCACCTCATCGTCCACCTCACGGTGGCCACCGCGGAGGAAATCGCGCTCCTCGCCACGAGCGGCAAGACCGCGGTCCTCAACCCCCGCGCCAATGCCAACCTCGGGCTCCCCCTGCCTCCCCTCGCGGCCCTTCTCGAGGCCGGTGTGAACTGCCTTCTCGGGACGGACAACGGGCTCCTCAACAGCCCCAACCTGCTCGCCGAACTCGACTTCACCTACAAGCTCGCGAAGAGCCAGTATGGCGACGCCGTCGCGCCCGATCCCGCCAGCATCCTGCGCATGGCGACAAGCAATGCCGGCGCTGTCCTTGGGGCACGCTTTCCCGGATACCTCGCGGAAGGCCTTCCCGCCAACCTCTGCGTGCTCGATTTTCGCGTCCCCCACCTGCGGCACACCCGCCACCTCGTTGCCTCCCTCGTCTCCCGCGCGACTCCCGCCGAGGTGCTTCTCACCGCCCGCGAGGGGCGCGTTCTGTATCAGCAACCTGGATTCACCCTGCCCCCCAGCGAGGCTTGAAGCCCCCGCTTTTCCACCCAACTCCAGACACTGTGCATCACACCCTAGACGCTTCGACGACCGTTCACCGCTGGGACAACCGCCTGCCCCCGCGACTCACCATCGCGCCTGGCGACCGGCTCACCCTTGAGATGCTCGACGCGAGCGGCGGCCAAGTCCGTCCCGGCATGTCCTCGGCCGAGTTTGCCGGGATCGACAAGACGCGCATCCACGCCCTGACCGGACCGGTCGCGGTCGAAGGGGCCAAGCCCGGCGACCGCCTCGAGGTCAAGATCCTCGACTACGCCCACCGCGGCTGGGCATGGACGAGCATCATCCCCGGCATGGGACTGCTCCCGGAGGACTTCCCCGATCACTTTCTCTTCCATTGGGAACTGGAGGACAACTGCACGCGGTCGATGCCCGGGGTGGTGCTCGACCTGCATCCCTTTTGCGGCATCATCGGGGTGCAACGCGATGAAGCCGGCGAGTTCCGCACCCGCGCCCCCGGGATCTGGGGCGGCAACATGGACGTGAAGCACCTCACCGCCGGTGCCGAACTCTTTCTCCCCGTCCTCGTCCCGGGGGCGGGGCTCTGTGCGGGGGATTGCCATGCCGCCCAAGGCGACGGCGAAGTCTCGATCAACGGCATGGAGGCGCCCATGCAGGTCACCTTCGAGATCGAGCTGATGGAGCGGGATCGCCCCACCCGCCCCTGCGCCATCGTGCCGCCCGAACTCACTCCGCCGCGCTACCGGACAAAGCCGTGGCTCGCCTTCATCGAGTCCGCCGAAGATGCTCGCGAGGCGTGCAAGGCGGTGGTGCGACGCGTCATCGATTTCCTCACTCACCGCCTCGAGATCTCGCCGGAGATGGCCTACGTGCTGTGCAGTGTGGTCCTCGACCTGAAGGTCAGCCAACTCGTCAACGCACCCACCACGACCATCACCGGCTACCTGCCGACGGCGATGTTCGAGGTCTGAACGGCGCGCCGCGCGCCTCAGTCGAGGGTGCCCTCGGCAAACCGCCGCAGGAGGGCCCGGGCCAGCGGCACGGCTTTCGCGGGATCGGGCGGGAGCACAATCTGCAGACCGGTGAGGGTCTCGGGGCTGTGGCCGACCGGGACGGTCATCGCCGGGCAGCCCGCAATGCTCGCGGGCACGGTGTAGGCGAGGATTGCCTCGCGCTCCGGCGTGGTCATGCCGGTGTCGGCTCGCGGAGCGAGGTCCGGGGCGGTGGGCAGAACAAGGAAACCGTGCTCCGCGAGGAGTCGATGGCAGATGCCGGTCCAGCGCGCGGCGGTCGCCTCGGCCTCCTCGACCTGCGCCGAAGTCCAGGTCTCGGCCCGTGCGATGCGCGCCCAGGTGGCAGGGTCGTAGGCCGCCTTGCGGGCATGGAACCAGTTCCGATGCACCTCGTAGGCCTGGCGGCTTTGCAGGATATTGAAGGTGGGCACGAGTCGAGCCGTCTCGCGCTGCCAAAAGGCCTCCTCCGCCCCTGTCGCCGCGCGCGCGCAGGACGCCGCGACCCGCCCAATCGGCCCGCGCAAGGCAGGGACGAGCGCATCGCCGGCCGAGGTCAGGTCCAAGCCCGGCGGCAGCTCCGCCAGCGGGCGCTCCGCCGCCTCCGGGACGAGACCGAGCAGGGTGTCCATATCCTCTGCATGAGCGGTGAACCAGCCGGCCGCGTCGAAGCGCTCGGCGAGCGGAAAGCACCCTTCCCGGCTCCAGCGATGACGCGGGCCGAGGCGGAAGCCATAGAGCCCGCAAAAGGCCGCCGGCACACGGATCGAGCCGCCCGTGTCCGTGCCGACCGCAAAGGGCACCAGGCCCGCCGCCACCGCCCAAGCCGAACCGCTGCTCGAGCCTCCCGCGAGCCGGCCGGCGAGGCGGGGGTTGGGGACGGTGCCAAAGTGCGGGTTCACCCCGTCGAGCCCATACGCGAATTCGTTGAGGTGAGTCTTGCCGACAAGCACTCCGCCGGCGCCCGAGAACGCCTGCACGATGGTCGCGTCCTCCGCCGCCACACCGATCTCACCGGCGAGAAAGGTCGACGAGGCGGTGGTCGGCACTCCCCGCACGCCGAAGAGGTCCTTGAGCATCCAAGGTATGCCGCTGAGCGCCCCCGTTTCCGGCAACCCCGCCCAGGCGGCCGCGAGCGCCTCGTCGGTGGGTGACCATGCCACTGCACTGTCCCATCCGGGCGTGGCACGGGCCTGACTCCGCAACTGGCGCCAGTGCGCCGCGAGGGAGGCAGCGCCACCGGCCCGCCAGGCGCGCCAGGAGGAGAACGAAGGGGGCAAGGTTGACGGGGATAGAGCCATGGCAAACAATCCGTAGACGGAAAACGCGCGAAATCTGGCGAGCCTCCTGCTCACGACAACCTCATACCATGCCAAACGCTGAAGAAAAACTTGCCCAGCTCGGTCTCGAACTGCCGCCTCCCCCCGCAGCCGGAGGCAACTACCTGCCCTACCGCCGCACCGGCAACCTGCTCTATCTCGCGGGCGTCATCGCGGTGCAAAACGGCGAGATGGTCTACACCGGACAAGTGGGAGACCGGCAGACGGTCGAGACCGGCTACGAAGCCGCCAAAATCTGCGCCCTGAACGCCCTCGCGCTCATGCAGGAGGCGGCCGGCTCACTCGACGCCATCGCGCAGATTGTGTTCGTCAGCGGTTACGTGAATGCCGTCTCAGGCTTCGATGCGAGCCCCCTTGTGATCAATGGCGCGAGCGATCTCCTGGCCGAGGTCCTCGGTGATGCCGGCCGCCATGCGCGCGCCGCCGTCGCCGTCGCCGGACTCCCGAAAGACTCGACCGTCGAGATCCAGGTTGTCTGCGAGCTGAAGGAGGTTGCCCGTGGCTGAGCCGGTCGCCGCGTCTTCCTGCGAGCCCGCGTTGCTCGACCCTGCGCTCGAGAAGCTGCGCGAATACGCCCGCCACGCCGCCACCCACGCTCCCTCCAGCGAGGGGGAAAGGGCGACCTACGGGACCACTGTCTTCATCGCCGAGACGAAGGTGCCGACGCGCTTCGGAGACTTTCAGGCCTACATTTTTCAGGACATCATCCACAAGGGCTACGTCCTCACCCTGACCTATGGCGATGTGCGCACGGCGAGTCGTCTTCACACCCGCATGCATTCCAGCTGCGTGACGAGCGAGACCCTGCGCGGCTGCGACTGCGACTGCGTGCAACAGCTCGAGGGTGCGATGAAGAAAATCGCGGAAGAAGGCCAGGGCGTGCTGTTTTACCTTCTCCAGGAAGGACGCGGAGTCGGCTACACTGCCAAGGCGCGGGACCGCATGCTCGTGCAGGCGAGTCGCGACACCCTTTCCACCTTCGAGGCCTATGATCTGCTCGGGCTGCGCAAGGACTATCGCCAGTATCGCAACGTGGGCGACATCGTGCGCATCCTCGGCATCTCCGCCGATTGGGTGGTGCTGACGAACAACCCGGACAAGATCGAAGCGATGACGCGCCAGGGCATGACGGTGGCCCGCGCCGAGACCCTCGAATACGAGCCCGAGCCCTTCAACCTTTTCTATCTTCAGTCGAAGGCCGAGTCCGGACACTACCTGAAGCGCCCGCTCTTCTCCGTCCTGCAAAGTGTGCAGCCGCCCGAGCCCGTCGTGCCCTTCAAGCCGCGGGTCCTCCCCGGGGCCGAGCGCTTCATCTACATGGCGAGCTACTTCCTTCCCGTGCGGCCGATCGACAACGAGATCCTCCTCGGAACCGACGAGATGCGCGACCTCTTCCCCGACGGTTCGATCGACGAATACCTCACCCAGGCCGACCGTCTGGTGCATGGTTTTCGCCTTTTGCGCAAGCACCGCGCCCTCCTCAAGATCGACTACCCACGACTCAAACGCCTCGCCGAGCGGGATCCCGGGCATCGGCTCGTCTCACTCCTCTATAAGCCCTACTGGTTCAGGGTGCATGTCTACTACGACATCGTGAGCGGGCACGACGTCGTCGTCCTCACCCACGGCCAACCGGAGAGCCACGACGTACCTGTCGTGCGCATCCAGAGCGAGTCCATCCTCAACCGCTTTCCCGTGAAGGTGGATGAGAACAAGGCAAAGTACATGCGCGCCATCCAGCACATCGTCGACTACGGCGTGGGCGCCATCGTGCTCGTCTACCAGGATGGCCGCGGGGCG
>JBKHAU010000137.1:0-6947 GCA_046542725.1 Opitutales bacterium | reverse complement strand
GGTCCTCCTCGCGCAGCAGGCGCAGGGTCTCATGGACGAGTTGCTGCATGCGCCCGGTGGCCGCCAGGGCCTCGCCGTCGCCGTGGGCGCGAAGATACGCCCGCAACCCGGCGAGGGGGCTTTTCAGGCCGTGGAGGAGGTGCGCGCTGATCGAGCCCACTGCCGCCGACCGCGCCGCGAGCTCGAGTTCGCGGTTCATTCGCTCGAGCTCCAGCGTGCGTGCGTCGAGCATCCGGGCACTGCGCCGAAGCCGCTCGAGCGCAACGATGAAGACGAGTGAAACAGCCGCCGCGGCCGCGATCCAGGCCAGTACCCCCTGCCCCAGGAGCCGGCGGTCGAGGACCGCAAATTCGCGCGCCATCACCTGCCCATCGACCCAGAACTGCGCGAAGAAGACGACCTCGCCCTCCTCACCCGCAAACGGCACGACGACCTCGACTAGGGGCACACGCGCTTCTTCGTCGAGCATGTCATCAAACAACAGCGCAAGCGGGAACGCGCGGTGAAAGCGGGCAAAAGGCCCCTCCTCCACCGCTCGCGCGCGGTCGCGCTCCCCCAGCCCGGCGAGCATGAGGCTGGTCGGAATGAGCGCCAGGGGTTGCCCGGCCGGATCGGTCGCGAGCAGCCCAACGACGTCCCGCAGTTCGCTCGCCGCGAGCGCCCCCTCGAGCAGGGCGTCCTCCTCGAGCGCGCTTGCGTCGCCTCGCTCGAGTTCAACCACGGCGCCCAGCAGGCTCGCGTCGCGCGAGAGGATCTGGGCCCGCAGGTGCCCTCTCAGCTGTAGCCCGAGGAGTAGCGCGAGCGCACCCAAGGCCGCCAGCATGCCGACCACACCCCAGCGGTAGAGCCCGCCGAAGGCGCGTCCCAGAGGGATGTCCGGCAGGCTCATGGGCGGCCGTCCGTTGATTCCGTCGCCCGCCCCGCACCGCCTCGTGCGCGACGCCGGAAGGGGCCGGAGGCAACCGCTCCGGTGCCCACTCCGAAAGTCACTTCCGCGCATCGAGCGCTCATTCGGGGGACGACCTTTCCCTCCATCGCCCTGCCCGGTACGGTTTCCGGCCTGCGCGCCGCCCCGCCGTTCGCTCATCGCGGCCCGCCGGCGCTCGCGAAACTCACGCATGATCGCCCGGCGCTCCGCGGGCGAATCGGCGTCGGCAAGGCGCGCGCGCAGATTCTCGCGGGCTTCCCGCAGGATGCCCGCATCGCGGCGAAACTCGCGTTCGCGTGCCCCGAGAGGGTCGTCATTTCCCAGCCGGGGGCGGCCACCGGGAGCAGGCTGTCCGCGAAGCCTCTGGGCTTGCGTCCGCCGGGTCTCGAGCGCAGCGATCGCGTCGTCGTGGGTCTCCCTCCATTGCGCGAGGGCGGCACGACGCTCCGCGAAGGAAGCGTCGGCCCCGAGCGCGTCGATCGTGGCGCGACGGGACGCGGCGAGCTCCCTCGCGAGGGCGCGCATCTCTTCGCGCGCCACCTCGTCCGCGGGGGACCCAGGGCGCGACGCGCGACGACCGGCGGGAGCGAGGTCACGCGTGATCTGTCGCAACTCGGCGTGCAGTTCCCGGATCTCCTTCATCGTCTCCGCGGTGGCAGTGCTCGTGCGCCAGGCTTCGAGGGCTTCACGGCGTTCCACCCGCGTCGCCTCGGTGCCGAGGGCCTCGAGGGCGGCGGCGCGCGAGGCACCGAGCGTCTCGCGCAAGGCCACGATGTCTTCGCGCAGCTCGACCGCCTCGGGAGGAAGGTCAAGGTCGCGCGGCAAGGGAGCTGGTCCCGGTCGGGCCAGAACCAGTGGTCCCAGCAGGCAAAGGCCGCCAAGAAGGGCGATGGTATGCTGTCTGTTTTTCATGAGCGTAGGATCTCCGCCCCGAGGGTTGATGGGATGGGATTGTCGAGTCGGAGATGACACCCTTTCCTCCACAATCCATGCCGGAAGCTCTGCATCTTCATAACCCACTTTTCTTCAATTGCTTACAGATTTCTGCTCCCACCTCGAAGTGATCCTTTTCCAGCCTCATCGGGTAAATGTCCCCATCGCAAGACAAGCCTTTTGGGGAAAATTTCCCACCTCTCAATGCGGTTCGGTTCGTTGGCGATAGCGGAGATAATCACGGGCGACGCCGAGACGCCGGGCGGCGCCTGAGACATTGCCCCCGGCCGCCGTCAGCGCTTCCTCGATGAGTTCGTTCTCGAGCGCGCGGAGGGCGTCGGGGAGGATGAATCCGCTCTCGGGCAACCGCCAGGCAGGATCGCGGAGCGTGCTCCGGTTCTCCCCGGCGTCGCCCTCCGCCGCTGACGGGGCTCCGCTGGCCGCGCCGAGTCGGAGCACATCCTCCTCGCCAAAGATGAGGGCCCGCTCGAGCTCGTGCGCTAGTTCGCGAAGGTTGCCCGGCCAGGCATGTCGGCGCAGGTAGTCCTGCGCCGAAGCATGCAGTTGAACGGCAGGCCGGCGGTAGCGCTGCTTGAGGCGATCGAGGAGAAACGTCGCCAGTTCGAGCACATCGTCACCGCGCTCGCGAAGGGGCGGCAGACGCAGGGCGAGCAGGTTGAGCCGGTGCAGCAGGTCGTCGCGGAAACGCCCCGACCGTACCGCCGCCGGCAAGTCCTCGAGCGAGGCTGCGATGAGGCGCACATCGACCTCGCGGGGACGCCGCCCACCTACTCGTCGCACCTCGCGCTGCTCGATTGCCGTGAGGATCTTGGCTTGGATGGGGAGGGCGAGACTCCCGATCTCATCGAGGAAAAGGGTGCCCCCATGCGCCGCCTCGAACAACCCCAGCCGGTCCTGCCGCGCGTCGGTGAAACTTCCCTTCTCGTGCCCGAAGAGCTCCGATTCGGCAAGCGTCTCCGGCAAGGCCGCACAGTTGATCTCGACCCACGGCCCGCTCGACCGCGGTCCCTGCTCGTGGATCCAGCGCGCGAGACTGGTTTTGCCCGTGCCCGTTTCACCCTGCAGGAGGATCGGCGGGAGTGCCGTGCCGAGCCGGCGATCGGCCTCGAGGATGCGCTCGAGTTGCCCGCGAAGCGCACTCAGACTCCGCCCAAAAAAGAACCCGCCGGCGGTCGCGCGCTCCTGCCCGCGGCGGTGGGTGTCGAGCCGCTCGCTCTGCCGGACGCGCCGCAGGCGAGCCACGACGAGCGCCAGCTCCTCCGCCTCGAAGGGCTTGCTGAGATAGTCCCTCGCCCCCAGCCGCATGGCTTCGACCGCGGTCTCGATGCCGCCTTCGCCGGTCATCACCACCACCCCCAAGGCAGCGGTCAGCGAACCTTCGCGCAAGAGGTCAAGGCTCCGGCCGTCGGGAAGGTGGACATCCGCCAGGACCACGTCGAAGGCGGCCTGGGCGAGGCAGTGGCGCACCTCCTCGAGGCTCTGCGCGACCGTGACCTCCGCCCCTTCGTCCTCGAGAAACTCGCTCAACTCACGCCGCCAGAGCGGCTCGTCTTCGATCAACAGGACTTCGAGGCCGCGCAACGGGCTTTGCATGCCGGCTGATGCAAAAAAAGAAACACACCGGGGTCAAACTCCCGGTGTGCGTCAAAAGAAAAAGCGACCGACGACGTGCCGGCAGCATCATGAAGAAGCGGATGCGCGCGGCTTCAAGTGCCCGTCACGTCCGGCGACCCGCTCATCTGCTCCAGGCGCTTGGCCTCGCGTCGGGCGAACAGCCCGCTCGCGCGATACTGCTTCTTGCGCTTGGCGATGAGCCGCTGGCGGTGCGCATTCGGCTTCTTGCCGGGGGCCTTGGTGTTGGGGCGGCGCTTGCCGCGGATGGGGGTGACTCGTCCACTCATGATGAAAATCTGGTTGAGAAAAGCTGCTACGCAAACGCGATCGAGGCGAACAGCGCAAGTCCAAAGGCCGTCCGCTTCTCCCGCTCGAAGCCGGGCTCCGAGCGCCCTCAGTCCACCGAGGTGACGCTGATCTTCACGTCCTCATTTGCGAGGTAAGACGCGTCGATCACCTGCACCATGAGGCCGGAGAGGGCGTTGCGCTGCACCTCGAGGATGACCGGCACATCTTCGCGGCTCAGCGCATCAGTCACGATATCAGTCACTTGGGTCGCCTGAATGGCGTCGCCGTCGTGAATGATCTGCCCGTTGGCGCGGATGTTGAAGACCACCGGGTCGGAGTCCCTGTCCTGCGGCTCGTTGACGTCGGGCTGCGGTTTATCCACCATGATCCCGATCTCGTCGACGAAGACGGTCGTGACGATGAAGAAAATCAATAGAATGAACACCATATCGATCATCGGGGAGATGTTGATATCGGTGCTGTCGTCTGTCTGCTTGATCCGGCGGTTGCGACTCATGGGATATTCAGGGGGTGCGGGAGTAAAAGGGCAGCGTTGCTTGGCCACTTCAGGGCATCAAGTCTATTTATGATGCCGGCGCGGGGCGGCGCGTTCGAAAAATCGCGAGGGCGGCGAGGAGGAGCGTCCCGGCCACGAGCATGAGCCCCGGCACCGCTACCGCCACCAGCGGGATAAAGCCGAACCCCAACGCCGCGCCCGCGGCGAGGAGGGCGTAGGGCATCTGGGTGCGCACGTGCTCGTGCGGCTCGATCCCGACCGCGACCGACGAGACGATCGTCGTATCGGAGAGCGGCGAGCAGTGATCGCCGAAGACCGCCCCGCTGAAGACCGCCGCGACCAGGCCGGCGAGGACGTGTTCGAGCGCCGCCGGCGACGCCTCCGCCCCCAGCGCAAAGGCGAGCGGAATGGAGAGCGGCATGATGATCGCCATCGTCCCCCACGACGTGCCCGTCGTGAAACTCGTGCCCGCCGCGACGAGAAAGACCGCCGCCGGAAGCAGCGCGAAGGGGATGCGTTCACTCACCAGGCCGGAGAGGACCTCGGCCGCATCGAGCGCATTGGCCACGCTCCCCAGCAGCCAGGCCGCGACGAGGATCATGGCGGGCTTGAAAAGGGCCAAGACGCCCTCCTCGAAGACCGCCAGACCCCGGCTCATCCCGCCCGCGGCCGGGGGATAGCAGACGATCGCCACGCCTGCCGCGAGCAGGCTGACCCACACCATGACCACCGCCGCGTCGGCCGCGCCGAAGGCTGCCGCGACGCGCGCGGTCCCCTCCAGCGCCGAGCCCTCGGCCCGCAGTGTCGCCCCCCCATCGGCATAGATCCCGCCCAAGAGGAGCGCGACGAGGAGTCCGAGCGGGAGAAAGAATCGCCAGCGGCCCGGCGCGTGGTCGTCCGCGGTGAACGCGCCTTCCAGAACCTGCGCGGTGGGCGTTGGCACCGCTGCTGCCCGAAGCCCCCGCATCGGGCCGATGTCCCACTGCCGCCAGATCGCGAGGCCGAGGAGGATGAGCGCAAACCAGCAGTAGAAGTTGTAGGGGATGGAGGCAAAGAAGAGCGCATACGGGCTCGCGAAGTCCGGCCGCCCCGCCTGCTCGAGCCCCGCCTGGATCTGGCTCAGCTGAAACGCGATCCAAGTCGAGATGAAGGAGACGCAGGCGACCGCCGCGCTTGTCGTATCGACGATGTAGGCGAGCCGGGCACGCGCCACCCCCGCGCGATCGGCGAGCCCGCGAAAGAGCCGCCCGACCATCAGCGAGTTGGCCAGGCCGTCGAAAAAGCACAGCACCCCGAAGCCCATCGCGACGCTCTCCACCCGCCGACCCGAACCCGTCCGCGTCAGCCGGCCAAGCCACGCCTCGAGCGCCCCACCCCGTTCGAGCACGGTGGCAAAGCCTCCCAAGACGAGCGTGAAAATGAGTGCCCCCGTGTTCCAAGGGCTGGAAAACTGGGGCAAGAGGTGCGCTTCCACGAGCGCGACAAACCCGGCCAGCGGATTGCCTCCCTCGAGCATCACCGCGCCCGCCAGCGCACCGCCCAGCAGGGCGATGATCACCCGCCGAAAGACCAGCACCAGCGCAAGCGCGAGGAGCGAGGGCCAGAGTGCGATCCAGTCGCCGCCCCACCCGCTCCAGAGCCACGTGCTCAAAAACAATCCTGCGCCCAACCAACCACGCCACGAGACCATGGCGACCACCCTGCCCGCTTCGCCTCGCCGCGCAAGCGCCGGGCGCTTCCCCATTGCCAGCGGCGGCCCGGTCCTTGAGATGGCAAAGATGCCTTTCACCCCGGCCAAGCCCTCCCTCTACGGCGAAGACCCCGCCTCCCTCGCCGAGATCCTCGCCACTTGGGACGTGCCGGCTTTCCGTCAAAAGCAGCTCCTCAAGTGGCTCTACGACGCCCGCGTGGACGATTTCGCGGCCATGACCAACCTGCCGCAGTCCCTGCGCGAGCGGCTCGCGGAGACCTTTACCCTCTCCCCCCTGCGCCAGGTCCTCGTGAAGAACCCCGACGGCACGACGGAGAAGCTGCTCCTCGAACTGGAGGACCGCAGCCTCATCGAGACCGTGCTCATCCGCTACCCCCAGCAGGGCGTCGGCGCCGAGGAGTCGCGACGCACGATTTGCGTCTCGAGCCAGGTGGGCTGCGCCTATGGTTGCAAATTCTGCGCCTCGGGCCTCGCCGGCTGGCGACGCAACCTCACTCGCGCCGAGATCGTCGGCCAGCTCATCGAGATCTGCCACTGGGAGGAGTCACGCGGCCGCGGCACCGGCACCGACCGCGTGCCCTTCGACAACATCGTCTTCATGGGCATGGGCGAGCCCCTTGCCAACTACGACGCTGTCGTCGGCACCATCCGCACGCTCAATGCCGAGTGGGGCTTCGGCTTCGGCGCCCGCCGCATCACCGTTTCCACCTCCGGCCTCGTGCCCCAGATCCGTCAACTCGCCGAGGAGCCCATCCAGTTTCGCCTCGCCCTCAGTCTCCACGGCGCGACCAACGAGGTGCGCACCCGGATCATGCCGGTGAACCGCAAGTATCCCCTCGAGGAACTCATCCCCGCGGTGGCCTACTTCGGCGAGAAACACGGGCGCATGCTCACCCTCGAATACATCCTCATCGAGGACGTGAACGACAGCTTCG
>JBKHAU010000136.1:0-6951 GCA_046542725.1 Opitutales bacterium | reverse complement strand
GGAGAAGGAGTCCCAGGGCGCCAAGGAGGGGAATCCAGAAATAGTCGTCGAACATGCGCCGCACGTTGAAGGTGATCTCGGTCTTTTCGAGCTGATCGATCTCGTCGTAGATGCGCCCCAGTTCCTCCGCGTCGGTCGCGTGGTAGTAGCGCGCCGCGGTTTCTTGGGCCACCTGCTGGAGGGTCTCGAGGTCGATCTGGGAGGGACGATTGACAAGCGGGAGGCGCCCGTCGGGCGTGCGCACGGGCCGGCCGAGGCGGTCGAAGTCGGCCGGGTAGGGGACGAGCCCGGGCCTTCCCACCCCGATGGTGTAGACTTTGATGTCAAAGGCCGCGGCGGCCTCCGCGGCGGGCAGGGGATCGATCTGCCCGCGGTTGTTGAAGCCGTCGGTCATGAGCACGACGAGGCGGGTCTCCGCCTCCTGGTCGAGGAGGCGGTTGACGCTCGAGCCGATCGCGCTGCCGATCGCGGTGCCATCCGGCACCATCCCGATGCGCAACTCTTCGAGGCGCTGAATGAGCCAGTCGTGCTTGAGCGTGAGCGGGCTTACGAGATAAGGCTCAGCGGCAAAGGCGACGAGCCCGATACGGTCGTTGGGCCGCGCCTCGATGAACTCGCGCACGACATTCTTCACCACACTGAGGCGGTCTTGGCGGATACCCCCGAGCTCGAAGTCGTGCGCCCACATGGAGGTTGAGAGGTCGACCGCGAGCACGATGTCGACCCCGCTCGACCGAATCTCCGAGGTTTCCTCGCCGGCCTGGGGTCGGGCGAGGGCGACGACCAAAAGGGTGAGGACGGCGGCGCGCAGAAGGCCCCGGAACCGCCCCGGCTTGCTCCGCACAAAGGCCGCCACCTGCTTCGCGAGGGCGATGGCGGGAAACTGCACCGCCGCCTGCCGTCCGCCGCGCCCGCGGAGGAAGAGAAAAACGAGCGGGAGAAGGAGGAGGAGAAAGGCCTCGGGATGCGCGAAACGAAAGATCATGAGGGCTGGCCGGTGGCCGGGACGTTCACGAGGTTCTCGCGCGGGCGGGACGCTTCGGCCGTCTCGACCACACCGCGCGCTTCGTCGAGCAGGCGCTCCTGCTGTGCGGACGCAATCGTCTGGCGGGCAAACTTCACGAGGTCGGCCCGCTCGAGAAAGGCCATGAGCTCGCTTCGCAGGCTTTCCGCAAAGACCCCGCGCTGCGTCGTGAGCTCAAAGAACTCCTCTGTCGTGCGCTCCGTCGCGGGCAGTCCAAAAGCGCGCTGAAGGTAGCCGCGAAGGACGTCGCTGAGGGCGCTGACGTAGGTCTTGTCGTCCATCGCGGCGCGCTCTGCGGCGATGCGCTCGAACTGCGCGCGCGCCCACTCCGCGGGCAGTGGAGGCGGAGGCGGCAGGGCGGCCGCGGCGGCGCGTTGGCGACGATAGCGAAGGAAGGCCCAGACGAGCCCCGCCACCGCGACAACGACGAGCGCGGCCAAGAGCCAGACCCACCAGGGCCAAAACAGAATCGGCTCGCGAATATCGGCCAGCCCGGCCGGCTCGGCTTGGGCGAGAAAGGTAAAGACACTCATCGCCGGGACCCCCGTCGCTTGAAGAAGGCGCGCAGGGCGTGGATGTAGGGCTCGTCGGTGGAGACGCCAAAATGGTCCACGCCGGAGCGGCGGAACGTGTCGCGCAGGGCCTGCACGCGCTGCTGGTTTTGCCGGCCATAGAGCAGCCGGACCTGTGCGTTGTTCGTATCGATCTCGACCTGTTCGCCCGTCTCGGCGTCTTCGAGGGAGACGATGCCGACGTCGGGGAGTTGAGTCTCCCGCGGGTCGGAGAGGTCGATGCAAATGAGGTCGTGGCGCCGATTGGTGAGGCGCAGGGTCTGCAGGAGAGGTTCTTGCCGGCCGCTTGCGGGGCGGATCCAGGCCAGGCTCTCCTCCGTGAGAAAGTCGCTCAGGAGGAAGACCACGGCCTTGCGTCGGAGGACGCGGTTGAGCATGCGCAGCGCATCCGAGATGTCGGTCCCGCGCCGCTTTGGCTCAAAAAAGAGGACTTCGCGAATGACGCGCAGGATATGGCTGCGGCCCTTGCCCGGGGGGACGTATTTCTCCACCTCGTCGGTGAAGAGAAGGAGGCCGACCTTGTCGTTGTTGCGCGTGGCGGAGAAGGCGAGGACACTTGCCAGTTCGGCCGCGAGTTCGCGCTTGCTCTGGTCGCGGGAACCGAAGTTGCCCGAAGCGGACAGGTCGACGGCGAGCACGATGGTGAGCTCCCGCTCCTCTTCGAAGAGCTTCACAAAGGGCCGGTCCATCTTCGCCGTGACATTCCAGTCAATCGCGCGCACGTCGTCGCCGGGGGTGTATTCGCGGACCTCGGCGAAGTCCATCCCCTGGCCCTTGAAGACGCTGTGGTAGGCGCCCACGAGGGTGTCGTCGACGAAGCGCCGGCTCCGGATCTCGACCTGCCGGACCTTCTTGAGGATCTCCTTGGTGATGTCGCTGCGCTCCATAGCTGGAATGATGAGTGACGAATGATCAGTGATGAATGCTCCGGATGAACCGGCGACGACGCCCCATTCATCCTTCATCCCTCAACCTTCTGCCTTCAGATCACGGCACCGGGATGGTCTCGAAGATCTTGCGCACGAGGTCTTCGCTCGTGATTTCCTCCGCTTCGGCCTCGTAGGTCACGATGACGCGGTGGCGGAGGACATCGAGGCCGATCGTCTTCACGTCCTGCGGGGTGACATAGCCGCGCCCCTGGAGAAAGGCCCAGGCCTTGGCCGCGAGGGTCAGGGCGATGGTCGCACGCGGGCTGGCGCCAAACTGGATGAAGTCGCGGATCTCCTCGAGGCCGTAGTCCTGCGGACTGCGGGTGGCAAAGACGATCTCGACGATGTAGTCCTTCACCTTGTCGTCGACGTAGATCTCGTTGACGACCTCGCGGGCAGCGAGGATCTGCTCGGTCGAAATGACGCCGCTGGCGGAAGGCGCCGGGCCGGTCGTGGCCATCGTGTCGAGGATCTTGCGCTCCTCCTCGCGGGTCGGGTAGCCGACCTGGAGCTTGAGCATGAAGCGGTCGACCTGCGCCTCGGGCAGAGGATAGGTGCCCTCCTGGTCGATCGGGTTCTCCGTGGCGAGGACGAGAAATGGCTTGGGCAAGGGGAAGGTCTGGTCGCCGATGGTCACCTGACGCTCCTGCATGGCCTCGAGGAGCGCACTCTGGACCTTCGCCGGGGCACGGTTGATCTCGTCGGCGAGGATCAGATTGGCGAAGACCGGACCGTGCTTGGTCGTGAACTCGCCCGACTTCGGATTGTAAATGAGCGTCCCGACGATATCCGCCGGGAGCAGGTCGGGAGTGAACTGGATGCGCGAAAACTCGGCCTGCACGGCGTTTGCCAGGGTCCGGATGGAGAGCGTCTTGGCGAGTCCGGGGACCCCCTCGAGGAGGACATGCCCGTTGGCGAGGAGCCCGACGATGAGGCGGTCGATGAGGTATTTCTGCCCCACGATCACCTTGGCGATCTCGGCCTCGAGCTGCGGCACCCAGGCGGCAGCCTCCTTTACGCGTTGATTGACGACTTCGAGATTAAATGACGCAGACATGATAACTTCGGGGTTGGGCCCGACGGGGGCCACCGTGCGACAGACCGGGAGCCGGGCCAAAGGTTCAAAAATTGGGCCGGCGGTGGGCGCGGTGCAAGGTCCGATCCTCCTCCGCCCAAGGCGTCCTCGCGAGCGCAGCCAGAACGGGACGTTGACACCACGAATGCACGATCTATCCCACTCAGGCCTGTGAAGTCTGCCTGCCGCCATCTTTCTGAGAGGATCCTCCCCGTGATCGGATGAGGAACGGGCCCTCCTGGCGCGTCCCGTTCCGTTGACCCCGCCGCCCGCCTGTGCGCGGGCCGCCTATTCCTTCACTTTCACCTGATTTTTTTGACCGAGGACCCATGTCCAAGAAACCAACGGTTTGCATTTACGATACGACGCTCCGTGATGGCACACAGGGCGAAGGCATTTCCTTTTCCGCCAACGACAAGGTCCACCTCGCGCAAGCCATGGACCGCATGCGGGTGGACTACATCGAGGGCGGCTGGCCCGGCTCCAATCCCCGCGACATGGAGTTTTTCGAACTCATGGCGGGGGTGCGGCTGACGCATGCGAAGCTGGCCGCCTTTGGCTCCACCCGCCGCGCCGGCATCGCCTCAGCGGAGGATGTGCAACTCGCCACCCTGCTCGCCGCAGGCACCCCGGTGGTGACGATCTTTGGCAAGACCTGGCTGCTTCATGTGACGGAGGTCCTGCGCACCACAGGGGACGAAAACCTCGCCATGATCGAGGATTCGGTGCGCTTTCTCAAGGAATCGGGGCGCGAGGTCATCTACGACGCCGAGCACTTTTTCGACGGCTACGCCGACGACCCGGCCTACGCTCTCGAGACGCTGCTTGCGGCGCACCGCGGCGGCGCCGACTGCCTCACCCTCTGCGATACCAATGGCGGCACCATGCCGCACGCCCTCGAAGCCGCCGTGCAACGCGTGAGGGAGACCGTGCCGGAAGCCTCGATCGGCATCCACGCGCACAACGACTGCGGGCTCGGCGTCGCCCTTTCGCTCCTCGCGGTGGAGAAGGGCGCCACCCTCGTGCAGGGCACGATGAACGGCTACGGCGAGCGGGTGGGGAACGCCAACCTCAGCACCATCGTCCCCAACCTCAGCCTCAAGATGGGGCGGGAGCTGGCCTGCGGCGACAAGCTCGCCGGCTGGCGCGACTTCTCCCTCCTCGTCTGCAAGACGGCCAATCTGCTGCCCGACGGCAAGGCGCCCTACGTCGGGCGCAGCGCCTTCGCCCATAAGGGTGGCGTGCATGCCAACGCCGCCGACAAAGTGGCGCACAGCTACGAACACATCCGCCCCGAGCTGGTGGGCAACCGACAGCGCATCCTCCTCTCCGACATGTCGGGCGGCTCGAGCGTGGCGATGAAGGCACGTGAGCTCGGTCTCGAGATCGACCCCAAGGCGCCCGAGATGCGCTCCTTCCTTCAGCTTCTCAAGGAACTCGAGAACCGCGGCTACGAGTTCGAAAACGCCGATGCCTCCTTCGAGGTCCTGCTCTGGCGCCACTTCCATAACTACGACGATTCCTTCAAGCTCGTCAGTTACCGGACCATCTCCGAAGTCGTGCGCGAGCAGGAGGAGAATCTTTCCGAGGCGGTCGTGAAGATCCGGGTGGAGGGCGAGGAGGGCATCAAGATGACGGTGGCCGAGTCGACCGGACCGGTCGGCGCCCTCGATCATGCCACCCGCGAGGCCTTCGGGGCACATTTTCCCGAGCTGCGCAGCGTTCAACTCGTCGACTACAAGGTGCGCATCCTCCAGACCGGTCTCGGGACCGACTCGGTCGTGCAGGTCCTCATCCTCTCCGGTGATGGTGAATCCACCTGGTGGACCTGTGGGGCCAACCCCAACATCATCGAGGCCAGCTGGGAGGCCATGCGCGACTCCTACCGCTACAAGTTGCTCCAGCGTCACAAGGGCGCACCTCCGGCCCGTTCCGCCGAGCCTGCGTGACAATCGTCAGCAACTTCCGCCGGGGTCGTGACGGCGGTGACGCAATCGTTGCGTGCGGGCGGTCTATTTGGCTGGCAGCGCGGCTCCTGCGGCAAATACTGGCTCGCCTATGACTGGTCTCCGGGGACCTTCCCCGCACAAACCCCTGATCGATCTCCCCGGTCTTCTCCCCAGTGCCCCGTTGCGGGCCTTGTGGCGAGCCAGCGCGGTGTTGCACGAACCGCTCCTGCGTTTCGAACAGACCAATCGCCACTACGAGCGGCTCCTCCAGGTGGTGGATACGCCGGGGCGCTTCTTCGACCAGGGCCTCGGCGTGCTCGGCGTGACCTACGAGGTGAGTGACGAGGATCGCGGGCGCATCCCCCGCGAGGGGCCACTCGTGACCGTCTCCAACCACCCCTACGGCGGGGTTGATGGGCTCGTTCTCGGCTCCCTCCTCGACCACCGCCGCGGGGACGTGAAGCTTCTCGTCAACTACCTGCTGGGCCATATCGAGCCGTTTCGACCGCACATCATCGAAGTCGACCCCTTCGCGGGGGAGGGCGCGAAGCGACGCAACTTCGGAGCCATGCGGGAGAGCCTGCGCTGGCTGCGCGAGGGCCACAGTCTTGGCCTTTTTCCCTCCGGCACGGTCTCCCATTATCACTGGCGCCAGCGGCAGATCACCGACCCCGCGTGGGCGGCGAACCTCGCCGGGCTCATCCGCCGCTCGGGCGCGACCGTCGTGCCGGTCTATTTTGAGGGCGGCAACTCGCGTCTCTTTCAGCTCCTCGGCCTGCTCCACCCGCGCCTCCGCACGGTCCTCCTCGCCGGCGAGATGATGCGTGGCAAGGAACGCTGCATTCGCCTCCGGGTGGGCAGCCCGATCAGCCCCAGCCGCCTCCAGCGTTTTGCCAGCGACGAGGCCATGATGGGCTTCCTGCGCCTCAAGACCTACATCCTGCAAAACCGCTCGGTGGCGGCGAAGACGAGCTTTCGCATGAGCTTTCGTCGCCGCAAGCCGGCCGCCAAGGAGCCCCTTGCCCCGCCCGTCGATCCCGCCTCCATGGCGGCTGAGGTGGACGGCCTTCCGGTCGCGCAGCGCCTCGTCGAAAGCGGCGATTTCCTCGTTTGCTACGCCCGTGCTGAGCAGATTCCGCAGCTTCTCGAGGAGATCGGACGCCTTCGCGAAGTGACCTTTCGCGCGGTGGAGGAGGGTACCGGCTTCGCCCGCGACCTCGACCAGTTCGACCGCTATTACCTCCATCTCTTCCTCTGGGATGCGCGCCATCGGGCTCTCGCCGGTGCCTACCGCCTCGGTCCAACGGACGAGATCCTCGCCGCTCGCGGCCCCGCCGGGCTCTACACCACGACGCTCCTCCACTACCGCCCCGGGGTGCTTCGCGGGCCCGGTCCGGCCCTC
>JBKHAU010000135.1:0-6979 GCA_046542725.1 Opitutales bacterium | reverse complement strand
CGCCGGCCTGCTCGCGGCCTCACCAGCTCTCTATGGAGCGCTCCGCGTGGCCGGGGTGCTCTACCTTCTCTGGCTCGCCGCCCAGGCCTTCCGCGCGGCCGCGCGGCCTCCCGGCGCGGCGGCCTCCGTGGCCGCCCCGACCAGACTCGCGGGGGGCCTGCGCTGGTTTCGCCGCGGGCTGCTCATGAACCTGCTCAATCCAAAGGTGCTGGTCTTCTTCCTCGCCTTCCTCCCGCAGTTTGTGCCGGCCGACAGCCCGCGCCCGGCGCTCGTTGTGGCCTTTCTTGGTTCCCTTTTCATTGCCCAGGTGCTCGTCCTTTTCTCCGCCCTCGCGTTGGCGGCGGGAAGCTTGCAACCCCTCTGGGTGGGCCATCCGACGCTCGCTCGCGGCGCCCATGGGCTCACCGGAAGCGTTCTCCTTCTGCTCGCCGCCTGGCTCTGGCTGGGGTGAGCGCAGGAGAGAGGAGCGCAAACAGACAGGGGGAAGGGGAACCGCATGCAGACCGTCCGGACTTGCCGTACGACCGTAGTGCGCGCAAAAACCTTCCCAGCTCCCGTCACTTCTGCGGCGTCGAGTCCCCTGCCTGCCCCATGAACATCCGCTTCTCCGCCCTCGGCTGGGTCCTCCTTGGCCTCGCCGGCTGCGCGCCCGAGTCCCTCATGTTGCCGACCGCCCCCGCCCCTACCGCCCGCGCCCCGATTCCCGTTGTACTCGATACCGATATCGGAAGCGACGTGGACGATACCTGGGCGCTCCTCCACCTCCTCCGGAGCCCGGAACTCGACCTTCAAATGGTCCTCGTGGGCACCGCCAACACGACCTACCGCGGCCGTCTCGCGGCGAAGTTCCTCGAGGTGGCCGGGCGCAGCGACATACCGGTCGGACTGGGGCCGACGGGAGGCTCATCGCATGAATACCAATTGCCCTGGGTGGGCGATTACACGCTTCGGGATTACCCCGGCCCGGTGTATGAGGACGGGGTCGACGCCTTCATCGAACTCGTCCACGCCTCCCCCGAACCCATTACACTCATCGCCATCGGCCCGTTGCCCAACATTGCCGAGGCGCTGCGCCGTGATCCGACGATCGCGCCCAAGGTGCATTTCGTCGGCATGCACGGGAGCATCGACGAGGGCTATGGCGCGGGCAGCGATCCGGTGCCCGAGACCAATGTGCGGGTGGACGTGGAGGCCTTTCGTGCCGTGCATGCGGCCGACTGGGCGAGCTTTCGCATCACCCCGCTCGACACTTGTGGACACGTCGTGCTCGAAGGCGAACCCTACCAGGAGCTGCGTCGCTCCCGCGACCCTGCGGTTCAGGCCCTGCTCGAGAACTACCGCGTATGGGCCGAGCTCGTGACCTGGACGGAGGTCGACTACTTCGAGGAGAAGTCCTCCACCCTCTTCGACTGTGTGGCGGTCTACATGGCCTATGACGGCAGCCTGCTCGAGTACGAGACGATCCCGCTCTCCGTGACCGACGAGGGCATGACCGTGCGCGACCCGGAGAAGGGGCTCCCCACTCGCGCGGCCATGCGTTGGCGCGACCTCGAGGCCTTCGACGCCCATCTCTCGCGCCGCCTGCGCGGAGTCGCGACAGAATGAAAGCCCCGATCTTCGCCCCCTTCCGCCCTTCCTTTCCCGCGCGATGGTACGCCGCGGCGGCCGGCTGCCTCTTCGGCGCGGCCCTCCTCGCCGCCCCCTCCTCGGTTCAGCCCCTCATCCGTCTCAACCAGATCGGCTATCTTCCGGCGGGGAACAAGGTCGCCGTCATCGCCGATCCGCAAATAGGGCCCGATGCAGACCTCGGCTTCACCCCCGGCGGGAACTACGAGGTGCGCCGATGGGCGGACGACAGCGTCGCCTATGCCGGCTCCCCGGTTGCTTGGAACGACGGCGCGGTTCACTCCCAGTCGGGCGACCGCGGTTGGTGGTTCGACTTCTCGGCGCTCACGGCAGAAGGCGACTACTACCTCTGGGACGTGGAACAGGGCGTGCGTTCGCACCGCTGCACGATCAGCCCGACGGTCTACGACGCGGTCCTCGTGGCGGCGACGCGCACGTTCTTCTATCAGCGCCTCGGCTTTGCGAAGGAGGCGGCCTACGCGGGCGAGGACTGGGCCGACGGAGCCGCCTTTCTCGGTCCCGGGCAGGACTCCGAGGCGCGCTCGGTGCATGATCGGGACAACCCCGCCACCGCCCGCGATCTACGGGGCGGCTGGATGGATGCGGGCGACTACAACAAATACGTCACCTTCGCCGAGGTCGTCGTGCATCAGCTGCTCAACGCCTGGCAGGAGCGCCCCGAGGCCTTTGGCGACAATACGAACATCCCCGAATCCGGCAACGGCCTGCCCGACCTCCTCGACGAGGTCCACTTCGAGATGCAGTGGCTGGTGCGCATGCAGGAGTCCGACGGCGGCGTGCTCCTCAAGATGGGCGAGATCGACCATAACGGCACGGCGCCCCCCAGTGCCGACCCCCGACCGCGCTATTACCTGCCGACCTGCTCTTCATCCACCATCGCCGCCGCCGGGATGTATGCCCACGCAGCCCTCGTCTTCCGCCAGATTCCCCGCTGGCAGGACTTTGCCACCGAACTCGAGCAGCGCGCGATCGACGCCTGGAATCACTACCATGCGAATCCCCGCTCGACCAATTGCGACGACGGCACGGTCAAGGCCGGCGACGCCGACCGCGACCTCACCGACCAAGATCGATCCGCGGTGACGGCCGCCACCTACCTCCACCGCCTCACTGGTGAGGCCGCCTACGGCGCCTATGTGCAAAACAACTACCTCGCGCTCGATCCCTTCAACTGGGGCGGGTTCTCGGTCTACCAGGCGAGCTTCGCCGAGGCCCTGTTGCACTACATGCGCGATCCCCTTGCGCCCGCCCCGGTCGCGGCCGAAATCCGCCGGCGCAAGCTCGCCAACGAAAACGAGAACGTCATCGCCTGGACCGATGTCGACCTCTACCGCGGCTTCATGCCCGACAGCCAGTATCACTGGGGAAGCAACTTCGTGCGCGCCAACTTCGCCAACGCCAGTCTCGATTACGCTGCCTTTGGACTCCACGAGGCCGACCTCGCAGAGCGTCGTCTCCGCGCGGAGAACTTCCTCCACAACTTTCTCGGCCTCAATCCCATGGGACTCGTCTACCTCTCCCGGATGGAGGCCCTTGGCGCGGAGCACAGTGCCCAGGAGATCTACCACACCTGGTTCGGCGACGGCACTGCCTGGGACACCAACCCTCCCCCCGGCTACGTCACGGGCGGGCCCAACAAGGACTACGCCGGCTCCCTCACCGCGCTTCAGGGCCTGCCCCCGCAAAAGTCGTATCTGGATTTCAATGACGGTTGGCCGGAGAACTCCTGGGAACTGACCGAGCCCGCGATCTACTACCAGGCCGCCTTCATCAAGATGCTCTCGAAGTTCGTCTCGTCGCAGACGACTGTCGTCTCGGCGGCCGACCGCGACGGGGACCACCTCAGCGACGAGCTCGAGGCCTGGCTGGGAAGCGACCCGCAGATTCCGAGCAGCCTCGCCGATCGGATCTCCCTCGAAGTCGGCGACGGCACCGCGCAGCTCGTCGTGCGGCGCACCCTCGCGGTCGATCCCTTTCGTTTTGCCCCCGCCTGGTCGACCGATCTCCAGGACTGGACCCTTTTGCGCACCGAGGCCGCCACCGCCACGCACGCCGAGGATGTCCTCACCCTGGCCTACCCGCTCGACGCCGCGCCCGCGGACGAGCCGATCTTCACCCGCCTGCAGCCAAGCGATGCGGCCGAACTCATCGTCCCACCGCAGTGAGTTGCCGAGCTCGTGCCTGACCGCCCCTCCCCGTCTCAACCTCGCCAGGCCGGTCGCCCGGCGCATGGACCGTCCGGTTCCCGGAAAACTTGCCAACGGTCCAATTTCGACTCGCCCTTGGTCCCGCCCAACCGATGTTACCTCCTGCGAAGCGCCGCCCGTCAGACATGTCCCGTTCGCCCTCACAGTTTCCAGCGACCCCAATTCCTCTTCCCATTACGGTCGAGCAACGGCTGGCAGATCTCGAAGCGCGTCTCTTCGCCGGGGAGAGCCTCGCGGTGTGCGAGGCACTCGCCACCCATGAAGTGGCCTTTCTGAGCGCCGACGTGGGCCTCCAGATTCGCTATCATCTCCTTCGGGCGCGCGCTTGTGGCCGCACGGGGGAGTTTCAGGGAGCGCTCGAGGGTGCGGCCCAGGCGAGTGAGCTGGCCGCGCGCGAGGGCCTCGTGCCGGAGCAGGTGCAAGCGCTCAAGATGCTGGGCAACAGCTATATGGCGGTCGATGAGGAAGCCGAAGCGCTCACCCTTTTTCGCTCCGCTTGGCGACTTGCGAGAGACCATGGGTTGGAATCGGCGGAGGCCGCCGTGCTCAACAACCTCGGCGTCCTTCACCGGGGACTCGGCGATCGGGAGGAGGCTACCCGCTGTTTCGAGCGCAGCCGGGCTCTGCATCTCGCTGGCGACAACACCGCCTCAGCGCTTCACCCGCTGCACAACCTCGGGCTCTGCCAGGCGGAGGCCCAGTCCTGGGAAGAGGCGCGAAACACCTTCTCGGAGGTGGTGGAGGGGGCCCGCGCCCATCGCGATCCTAACCATGAGAGCCTGGGGTTGAGTGGTCTTGCCCTCGTCGCCTGGAAGCTGGGCGAGCGGGAAACCGCGCGGGCCCACTTCGAGCGCTGCCTCGCCCTCCTGAAGCCCCTCGGTGATCCGCTGATTGAGCTCGATGTGCGGGGGGAACTCGCCGAGTTGCACCGCGATAACGGGGCATGGGCGGAGGCTGCCGACGAGTTTCGCCGTGCCCTCGGCCTTGCCCGGCAGCACGGCGCCCGGGCCGCGGAGGCCCGTCTACAGCGGCAGTTTGCCCAGCTCCTGGCCGAACGCGAAGAATTTGCCGATGCCTATCAGGCCCTCGACTGCGCCGGCCGGTTGGAGAAGGCCCTGCAGGACCAGCGCCTCTCGCAGCAGGTGGCCAATCTCCGCGTCCTGCACGAGACCGAGCGCAGTCGTGAGGAAGCCAATGACGCACGGGCCCGGAGTGAAGCTCTCGATCGCGCCCTCGCCTGGGCCCAAGAGGAACGTGGCCGTGCGGAAGCTGCCAGTCGCTTCAAGTCGGACCTGCTCGAGATGGCGGCGCACGACCTGCGCAACCCCATCAGCGCAATGGTGGGCACGCTTCGCCTCGCCGCCGATCCGGAGGTGGTGATGGACGCGGAGTTGCTCGCTGCGGCCATCCGGCAGGGCGAGGATTCCCTCCAGAGCCTCAATCATCTCCTCGATGCGAGTGCGGCAGAGAATGGGGCGATGCGCTTCGAATGGAAGACGCTGGTTTTCGCCGACGCCGTCCGCCGTGCGGTCGAAAGCGTGGCAACCGCTGCCCGGCAGAAGGGCCAAACGATCCGGCAGAGCGCGCCTGCGAAGCCCCTGCTCGTGCGCGCCGATCGCAGCCGCCTGCATGACATGCTCGTCAATCTCCTGAGCAACGCGGTGAAGTATTCGCCTCTCGGGGCCACCATCGAGGTGACACTCGAAGCGCAGTCCTTGCTCGCGCGGGTGAGTGTGAAAGACACCGGCCCCGGCATCCCGCCGGCCGAAATGGACCGGCTTTTCGAGCGTTTTCAGCGCCTCTCCAATGCCGTCCCAACCGGCGGCGAGACCTCCACGGGGCTCGGCCTCTACCTCGTGCGGCAACTCGCCCAGGCCCATGGCGGCCGCGTCTGGGCGGAGAGTGAAGGCGAAGGGCGAGGGAGCACGTTTTTCCTCGAGGTACCGCGGGCGCGCGACGCCTGATCTTCGTCCCACGATCGCGACCCGCCAGGCACCCGAGGAAGGAGATGCACCTCGGATCAGGTGTCCTCTGCGTGCCGCGTCATCTCACGAAGCACCCTTGGATCCACGCTGGTCATCGGAGCCCGAGCCCATCTCTTGCATCATGGGACACTTAATCATCATCCGAGCCCGTTCGCCATCGTTGCCCTGCATCATCATGTGCTCGCTCATGTGGCCCATCATCTTGCTCATCATCTCCTGGCGCTGCTCGAGCATCTGCTCGCGCTGATCGACCATCGCGCGAAGGATCTTCGCCATGGCATCGATTTTGGCATCGCCCTCGGCCTCTTCCATCGCCTCCAGCTGCGACTGCAACTCCTCTTGCCGGGCCTGCCGCTGCTTCTGCATTTGCTGCATTTGGGCCTGCATTTCTTCGCAACGCTCGGTCATCCGAGACGGATCCATCGGCCTGTCCTGCTGGTCATCCTTGCCGTGCATCATGCCACCGCCCATCTGCGCCTGAACGGTGAGGCCCGTGATCAGGGCGGCGAGCGTCGCGAGGCAGTGAAGTCGTTTCTTGCATCGGGTCATTGTAGGGTCCTCGTTGGGGGTTGCTGAGGGAAGGGGTGTCCGCCTCAGCGCGGGACCTTCCCGTCCCTTGGGTTCTCTTTTCAACCAGTGCGGCTTCCATGCCATCCAGCGGCACCCTTCCCTGCTCCGAGGAGAACTGATCCCGGCGGTGAGCGGAGAATCTGCCGCATGGGGCTTCCAGACTGCGAGGTATCCGACGGCACGCCGCCTTCTGGTCGCATGAAAAGGGGGTGCCACGGGGGCGACGCCGGTGGAGGTACCGGCCTTCTGCAATGGAGCGACGCGCAGAATGCCTGCCACGGCAATCCAGCCGGTGACCGCGACTTGAGGGTTTTCCTCGGCACGGAATACCGTAGGCTCGCTTGCACATGTTGAAGCGACCGCCCTTTCCTACCCTTGCCCTCGCCCTCTTTCTGGGCTTTGTGTCAGACGGCGCCGCCGCGCGGGCCTACCTCCTGCACGATACGGCCCACCCGCCCGCAGCGTACGCGGCGGAGCGCCTCGCCGAAGGATTGCGGCAGGCGGACCACGAGACCGTCGCGAACCGGGCCCAAGCCGATCTCGTCATCAACCTCGGGCCCGCGCCCCATC
>JBKHAU010000134.1:0-7013 GCA_046542725.1 Opitutales bacterium | reverse complement strand
ACCACGCCGAGGTCCCCACCGAGAGGGCGACGAGCGTGCAGAGAAAGAGTTGCGCGGTGATGCCGTGGATTTGCGCGAGGTCGACGCTCACGAGGAGAACGCGCGCGCCCCCCAGCAGGCCCTGGAAGACGATGAAGGCGAGGGCCCCGTAGCTCAACCAGCGCAGCCAGGTGCGCCCTTGACGCAGATACATCCAGACCGCGAGGACGATCGCGAGCAGCCCCGTTGTCGCCCCCATCAGCCGGTGACTGTGTTCGGCCAGCATATCCTGGTCAGTCACCCAGCCGGGGGGGTTGAGCGAGCCGTTCGAAAGGGGCCAGTCGAGGAAGACCATGCCGGCGCCGATCGTCGTCGTGAAACCGCCCGCGTAGATCACCACGAGCGAGGCGGCGAAAACGAGGAAGCTGAAGCTGGCCAGATTGCGCTGGTAGCCAGTCGTGCGCTGTTTCAAAGAGGCTGACATAAGGACTCGGGACCGTATGCACGACTCACGCCATGGGGGTTTGACGGCACCCGAGATCTCAGGTTTCGTATCCATTAGTCTTTGACAACGGTCGAGGCGGACTCCTCCCCGATTAACAGGACCCATTATCCAATCCGCGCACTCGCATTAGTGATTTTAATACCCCGCATTATGAAGTTTTCTTCTCCCCGATGCCTCGGGCTCACCCTCCTGATGGGAACAGCCCTGCTCACCGCCGCTCCGCAGGCGGGCCCCGTCGCCGGTGAGGTCCTCGCGGCGCATCGCGACCAGTTCCAGCTCGAGGTCGCACTCGACGGGACGGACGGAGCCCAGACGGTCTTCGTCGGCCCGGGCGATGCCGCCATCGCGGAGCCGGGCGACGCCTTTCGCGGACGCCTCGTGCGCCAGGGTCCGAACTGGCGCCTGGAAACGATCTTCCCTGCGGAACCGCACGCCGTTGGGCAGATCGAGCGGCTCGGGAGCGAACTGCAGCGCGACACCCTGCGCCGCGGCCGCAAGGCTTTCCGCGCGGTGGGAGAGCGCATCCCGGTTTTCGCCCTCTGGGACCAGAACGGTGACCTCTTTCACAGTGAGTCGCTGAAAGGGCGCTATGCGGTGATCAACTTCATCTTCTCGCGCTGCGCGGTGCAGACGATGTGCCCTGCCTCGACCGCGCGCATGATCGAACTCGCAGAGGCGGTGAAGGAACGCGGCTGGGAGGACGTGCGCCTCGTCTCCATCACCCTCGACCCCGCCTATGATACCCCCGGCATCTGGACCGCCTATGCTGAGGCGAAGGGCATCGACGGGGCACTTCACGCCCTCCTTGGCGGCCCTCCCGAGACGGTCGACGCGCTGAAAAAGCAGATGGGCGTGCTCGCCGAACCCGATCCGCAGCAGATTGTGCGGCATACCATGTCGACCGCCCTCGTCGATCCGACGGGCAAGATCATCTACCGCCTTCCCGGTTCGATGTGGCGGCCCGAGACCTTTCTCGAGGAGATCGCGGAGGCGCGCACCCAAACGGGTTCCTGAGTCGTCCATCTGACGCGTCCCGCGCCCACGGACGCGGACGGTGGAGGATTGCCTTGGTCAAGCTGTCCCGATTGAGTTCAGTCGATGGGACGAGATCGCGACCCAAGGCAGGTCTCCGGCGAGCGCCGGCATCGCGAGCCTGCCGCGATGCCGACGGAGGAGCAGCCGTTGGACCTCGACCGGCTCACGCCCGAGGAGACGCGGCGTCTCGCCCGTGCGCTCCACCGCGAGAAGAGCGCTCTGGAGAAGCGCCTTGCCGAGTCCGCCGGACCTCGCCCCAAGGCGGCCGGGGACGCTTCCAAAACGGTCTTCGAAAAGGCGTTCGAAGCGCTGCCCGCGCATGCCGCGATCCTTGATCCAGAGGGAGTCATCCTCGCGGTCAACCGCGCCTGGCTGACCTTCGCCGAAGCGAACGGTCCCGTTTCGCTCGATGCCATCGGCCCGGGCGCGAACTACCTCGCGGAGTGCCGCCGGGCCGCCCGCGCCGACGAAGGTGAAGCCGCGGCGGTCCTTGCCGGCCTCGAGGCGCTGCAACGCGGGCAGATCCCGCGTTTCGCGCTCGAGTATCCCTGCGACAGCCCGACGGAGCGTCGCTGGTTTGCGATGACCGCCATGCCTCTGGGTGAGACGCCACCGCACGGTCTCCTTGTCACCCACCTCGACATCTCCGCGAGCAAACGGGGCGAGGAGTCCCTCCGAAGCCGCGAACGATGGTTCCGCGCCCTGACGGAAAAGGCCTCGGAGGACATCTTGCTGCTCGATGCGAAGGGCCGCATTTTCTACGAAAGCCCTCACGAGCATCCGCTCCTCGGCTACGATCCCGGCGAGATGAACGGGCGGGCGAGCCTCGAACTGCTCCACCCCGAAGACCTGACCAAGACGCGGGCCGCCTTCAAGCGACTGGTCCAGCGTGTCGGCGCGAGCCACCAGCAGGAAGTCCGCCTGCGCCGCAAGGAGGGTGGTTGGAGCTGGGTGCGCTTACGCGCGACCAATCTCTTGGCGGACCCCGCGGTCGGCGCCATTGTGGTCAATCTCCACGACATCACGGCCTCCCGCGAGGCCCAGGCTGCCCTGCGCGCGAGTGAAGAGCGCCTCCGCCAGAGCGTGCGCGTCGCGCGGCTCGGGCATTTCGAGCACGATCATCTCAGCGGGGAGGTCTACTTCTCGCCCGTCATGCGCGAGCTATGGGGCTGGGAGCAGGAAGAAGCCGCGACGCTCGACCGGACCATCGCCGCGATCCACGCGGACGATCGGGAACGATTCGTCGCTGCGATGCGGCGCGCCCACGACCCCCAAGGTGACGGGCTGTTTTTTTCGGAGCATCGCGTCGTGCGCCCCGACGGCTCCGTTTGCTGGGTCCACGCGCGTTCGCAGACCAGCTTTGCCGGGGCCGGGGCGGAGCGCACCGCCGTGCGCACCGTCGGCGCCGTCGTCGATGTCTCCGTCGCCAAGGAAGCGGAGGCGAGGTTGCGCGAGCTCACCACCACCCTCGAGCACCAGGTCGAGCAGCGCACCCACGCCCTTCGCGAGAGCGAGGCTCGGTTTCGCAAGATCTACGAGCATGCCGGCACCGGCATCGCCATCACCGACACCCACCACATCGTGCAGTGCAACCCGGCCTTCGCCCGCCTCATCGGATACGGGGAGGAGGAACTGCGCGAAATCCCCTTCTCCAAGCTCCTCCACCCCGACGACCGCGCCCACAACCTGCGCCTCACCCGCCGTCTCCAGCGCGGTGCGATCACCTCCTTCGAGATCGACAATCGCTATGTGAACAAGGCGGGAGAAGCCGTCTGGGTACACAAGTTCGTCACCCTCCTCGACGACGAGCCTGAGCCCGGCGCCAACCTCATCGCGCTCGTCACCGACATCACCAAGCGCCGCGAGATCGAGCAGCGTCTCCGCCAGCTCTCGCAAGCCGTCGAGCACAGCCCGGCGAGCGTCATCATCACCGATCCCGAGGGAACCATCGAGTATGTGAATCCCGCCTTCACCCGCGTCACCGGCTATCGACTCGAAGAGGCCGTGGGCCGCAATCCGCGCATCCTCAAGACCAACCACACGCCGCCCGAAGACTACGTTCGACTCTGGCGCACCCTTCTCGCGGGCAAGATCTGGCGCGGCGAGTTCCTCAATCGGCGGAAGAACGGTGAATCCTTCTGGGAACGCGCCTCGATCTCGCCCCTCACGGACGATCACGGTCAGATCACGCACTTCGTCGCGGTGAAAGAGGATGTGACCGACGAGAAGCTCGCGCAGGAGGCACTCCGGCGAAGCGAAGAGGCCCTCGCGACGTTTTTCTCCGAGGCGCCGGTGGGCCTCCTCTGGGTCGACCCCGCAGGCCGCGTCATGAGGGTGAACCGCGCCTTCCTCGAGTTTCTCGGCTGCTCTGCCGAAGAGGTCCTCGGCCAGCCCGTGACGGCTTTTGACGCAGGCGGCGATATCGCTGTGCTCTTTCCCCTACCCGAGGCGGATGACGAACCCATCCGGAACCATCGTGCCCGCCTGCGCTGCGGGGAGAGCACCTCCGTCCATGCTCTCCTCGATATCGCACCGGTGCGCGAAGGCGGCCGTCTGGTGCGCTCCGACTGGTTTGTCCGCGACATTACGCGCCGGGTGGAGTTGGAACACGAACTCATGCAGGTGAGCGATCGAGAACGTCAGCAGATCGGGCATGAACTGCACGACGACCTCAGCCAAATCCTGCACGGCGCCCATTTTCTCACCGCCGAGTTGCAGAATCGTCTCTCCGCGGCGGGCCGGCCCGAGGCAGGCGAGCTCGGCCGCATCGTCGGCATCCTCGACGATGCCCTCGCGACCACGCGCAGCCTCTCCCGTGGTCTCCAACCCGTCGCGGCAGTCCCCGAGGGACTCATGAACGCACTGCGCGACCACGCCGCTCGCATCCGCCAGGTCTACGGGCTCTCCTGTCGCTTCATGTGCCCGCAGCCAGTTCATGTGGACGATCCAGTTGTCGCCACTCACCTCTTCCGCATCGCCCAGGAAGCGATCAACAACGCGGTGCGCCACGCGCAGTGCAGGCGCATCACGATTCGCCTCCAGGACGCTGGCGAGCGCCTCCTCCTGGCGATCCGCGATGACGGCCACGGACGCATTCCCCCCTCCTCCCGCCGCCGCGGCATCGGCCTGCACGTCATGCAGTTTCGCGCCAGCGCGGTGAACGGCTCCCTCGCCATCCAGAATCGCCGTGACAAAGGCACCGAGGTCGTGTGCTCCGTCCAACGCGCCCCGCCGAGCGTCCCCCGCCCATCCCTTCCCCCGACCGCATGAAGGCATCGACTCCACCCGCCACTCGCTCAACCGCGGGGCTCCGCCGCATCCTCCTCGTGGAGGACCACCCCATCATGCGCGAAGGCATCGCGCGCTGGATCAACCGGGATCCCGCCCTCGAGGTCTGCGGCGAGGCCGCCACCGCTCCCCATGGTCTGCAGGCCGCCGAGCAACTGCGACCGGACCTCGTCCTCTGCGACATCTCCCTCGGTAACCGCAACGGCCTCGAGCTGGTCAAGGACCTGCGCGCGATCGACCCTGAGCTTCCCATCGTCATGCTCTCGATGCACGACGAGTCGGTCTATGCGCTGCGGGCGGTCCGGGCGGGGGCCCGCGGATATGTCATGAAGGAGGCCGGCGGAGCCGAAGTGGTGGCCGCCGTCAAGGAGGTGCTCGCGGGCGGGACGGTCTTCAGTCGCCGGGTGACGAGCCAGTTGATGGCGGAAGTATCCGGGCACCGGCGCGGCCGACTCAGTCCCGTCGCCAGTTTGACCGACCGCGAGTTCGAGATCATGCACCTCTACGGCGACGGCAAGACGACCCGCGAGATCGCGGACCAGCTTCATCTCAGCCCCAAAACGGTCGGCACCCACCGCGCCCACATCTGCCGCAAGCTGGACCTCAAATCCACCGCTGAGTTGATCCGCTACGCGGCCCAGGCAGCCGACACCCTACCCTCGCCCTGAGCGGATCCCTTCATCCGCGCTTTGAACCGCTTCTCAGTCTTTTGCCTAGGCCCTCTCAGCAGTTGAACGAGCGCAGGTGTGGGACCCACCCGATTGTATTTTTTGGCCGAATGTAGGATCATCACAGCTCGATGATCTCCAAATCCCCAGACAACTATTCGCTCGTCGTCACCGCTCTCTACGACACCGTGAGCGCCGCTCGCAGACTCTGCCAGGCCCTGCGGCAGGTGGACCGCGAAACCATCGAAGGCAACCTCGACCTCCGCCTCTGGCGAGCGGACCTCCTCCGCCAGCCGGAGGCGTTTGCGCAGGCCCGAGATGACGCCGCGGAGTCCGTGCTGGTTGCGCTCGCCCTCGGCTCCGCGCGGACCGACCTCGCGCCCGTCCAGGCGCTCCTCCGCGAGTGGGCCCGGCTTCCCCGTAAGGGCCCGGCAGGCCTCATCGTGCATCTATGCCCGGGAAGCGAGTCGCCGGGCTTCGGAGAACTCTGCGCCCTTGCCGATCGACTGGGCATCGAGCTCGTCGTGCATCGCCCGGAGTCGGCCCCGAGAGCAGTTCCGCCGCCCAGCCACTCCCACCGCCTGGCCCCGGCGCCCGACCTCGGGAATTCCCGCCTCCGCCTCGACTCACTCACCTCGCTCGATCGCTGGTGAGCACGCCCGCTTCCCTCATCGGGGGGCGAAATCGTCCCCGCCACGGGCACGCATTACTCGGTGGCAATGAACTGCTCACCGTCGTGGCCCACGATCTGCGCTCGCCCCTCGCGGCGATCATCTCCGCCGCCGAGGTGGCCACCGCCATGGAACCAGTGAATGGCCGGCAGTTGCGCCTCCTTCTTCGCGACATCGCGACAGAGGCGCAGGAATCCCTCGAAGTGCTCGATGAGATCCTCCTGCTCGAGCGCGCCCGCGCCGGGCAGACCACCCTCACGGCCAAGCCGTTTCGCGTGTGCGATCTCTGTCGCCAAGTCCGCGCGCACTTTGCCGCCGCCGCCCGCCGGAAGGAGATTGCGCTCGTGGACACGATCGAGCCGCCCGATCTCATCCTCGTCTCGAACCGCCCGCTGGCGAGGATGGTCCTGGAGAACCTGCTCTCCAACGCGATCAAGTATTCCCCCGCCGGCACGACCGTCTCGGTCGCGGCTTGGGCCGACCCGGGCGTCATCCAACTCGTTATTCGCGACGAAGGCCCGGGCCTCAGTGCCCTCGCCGAAGCTCACCTCTTCTCCAAATTCCACCAACCGCATCACACCGGCACCGCCGGCGAAACGAGCAACGGCATCGGCCTCTACCTCGTCCGCCAATACGTCGAGATGCTCGGTGGCACTGTCCGCTACTCGCGCCGCAAACCCCGCGGCGCAGAGTTCTCTGTCACGCTGCCCAACGAGCGGGCCCCGGGTCATCCCCGCCCCCCTTGGTGACCCGCCCGCCCTGGCACCGCCGGGAGACGACTCCGCTCACGCCTTGCTGTGGTGAGTGCTCGTCGTTTACCGGCGGTGCTTTCCGGGCCGGTGAGCCGCGGTGAAGGAGCGGACGCGC
>JBKHAU010000133.1:0-7027 GCA_046542725.1 Opitutales bacterium | reverse complement strand
CCTCGTCGGGCTTGCCCTCATGCTCTCACTCATTCCGGCCGCCTTCCATGCCGCCATGGGCGGACTGATGTTCCTCTACAAGATCAACGACGACTACTATGAGCGCATGAAGCGCGGCGAGATCGAGGGCCTGAAGCCCGTCGCCGGCCTCATGCACAGCGATCATGTGCCGCCCGGCACCGAAGCCCCCCTTCCGTAAAGCCTTATCATGACGCAAGTCCTGCAACCCCTCATCCTCCAACGCGCCGACCCGTACATCCACCGCCACACGGACGGTCACTACTACTTCACGGCCTCCGTCCCGGCCTACGACGGGATCGAGCTCCGCCGTGCCCCCACGATCGAGGAACTGCCCGCCGCGCCCACCCGCATGGTGTGGAGAAAGCCCGATAGCGGCCCCTTCTCCGACCTCATCTGGGCGCCGGAGATCCACTTCCGGCGCGGCCGCTGGTATGTCTACTTCGCCGCCGCGCCGAGCCGCGAGATCAAGGCCGATCTCTTCCAGCATCGCATGTATGCGATTTCCTGTGACGCGGCGAACCCGCTCGAGGGCGGGTGGAGCGGACCGGTCCAGATCGAGACCCACCTCGACAGCTTCTGCCTCGATGCGACGACCTTCGAGCACAAGGGCACGCTCTACTACCTCTGGGCGCAGAAGGATCCCGCCATCCGCGGCAACTCCAACCTCTACCTCTGCCCGATGGAAACCCCGACCCAGCTCAAGGGCGAACCCGTCATGCTGACGAAGCCGGAGTTCGACTGGGAGACCCGCGGCTTCTGGGTGAACGAGGGGCCCGCCGTCCTGCAGCGCCACGGCAAGGTCTTCATTACCTACTCCGCCAGTGCGACAGACGAGAACTACGCCATGGGGCTGCTTCACGCCCCCGCAGACGCCGACCTGATGGACCCTGCGGTCTGGACGAAGTCACCCGAGCCCGTCCTCCAGACCTGCTTCGAGCACGGCATCTATGGCCCGGGTCACAACAGCTTCACGACCTCGCCCGACGGCGAGCAGGATTACCTCGTGTATCACGCCCGCACCTACACCGAGATCGAGGGCGACCCCCTCTGGAATCCCGACCGTCATACTTTCGTCAAGCCCCTCCGCTGGGACGAGGACGGCATGCCCGTCTTCGGCCGCCCTTCGACAACCGACTGAACCTGCCCCACCAATGCAACGCCTCACCACCCTGCTTGCCTTTTCCACCCTCCCCCTCTGCGCCATCGCGCAAGACGACGTGCCCGACGCGCCCGTGCCCGACTGGCCGACCGAACCGATTCCGACTGAGTCGGTCCTCGCCCATGACCCGGTGATGATCGAAGAGGACGGAACGTATTACGTTTTCACGACCGGACCGGGCATCACCGTCTGGGCCTCCGAGGACATGGAGAACTGGCTCCGTCGGCCGGCCGTTTTCGACCCGCATCCCGCCTGGGTTCCGGTCGAGATCCCCGAGTTTGCGGGGCACATGTGGGCGCCTGACATCGTCGAGCACGATGGGCTCTATTACCTCTACTATTCGGTCTCGGCCTTCGGGAGAAACACCTCGGCCATCGGCGTCGCGACCAACGTGACGCTCGACTCCGAGGACCCGGACTACGAGTGGATCGATCACGGCAAGATCCTCCGCTCCTATCCGGGGCTCAACAACTGGAACGCGATCGACGCGGCGGTGACCGAAGACCGCGACGGCACCCCCTACCTCTCTTTCGGCTCCTTCTGGAGCGGTCTCCAGCTCGTGCGGATGATGCCCAACCGCCTCGCCCTCGCCGAATCCCCCGAGGACTTCAAGACGATCGCCAGCCGGGTCGACGACCCCGACGCCCCGATGCCCCCCGGCGGCTATCACGCCGGCGCGGGCGACGGCGCCGTCGAAGCCCCCTTCATTTTCGAGAAGGGTGATTATTTCTACCTCTTCATTTCGATCGACTCGTGCTGCCGCGGGGCGGAGAGCGACTACAAGATGGCCGTCGGACGCTCGCGCGAGATCGAGGGTCCCTATGTCGACCGCGAAGGGGTGCCGCTCCTGCACGGCGGAGGCACGATCATCCTCACCGGTGATGAGGACTGGTATGCCGTCGGCCACAACGCCGTCTACACCTTCGACGGGCAGGACTATATCGTCTTCCACGGCTATGACGCCTCGACCGAGCGCGGGCTTCCCCGCCTTCGCATCGAACCGCTCGAGTGGACCATCGATGGCTGGCCTGTCGTCGGCTTGGAATAGTCGGCCTTGTCACCCCCTCCGCCCTTTGAACACCTTCCCGCCCCGATCATGATCCGTATCCGCAAACCCCTTTCACGCTGGTGCGGCGGCCTTGCCGCCGGCGTTTGCCTCGCGAGCCTGTCCCCCCTCTCCGCTCAGACCGGCACCCCTGTCCACAGCCGCAACGCCTCCGTGCACGATCCCTCCGTCATCAAGGTGGGCGAACGCTACTACGTCTTCGGCTCCCATGGCGCCTCGGCCTGGACCGAAGACCTGATGAATTGGACGCAGGTCGCGTTCAACGTGAACAGTGGCAATCCCCGCCACTTCGCGAACTTCCAGAGCGATCTCTCCGAACTCGTGAGCTGGACCAACGCGAACACGCTCTGGGCCCCCGACGTGATCCAGCTCGATGACGGGAGGTTCTACTACTACTACTGCGTCTGGACGGATTACCAGGGCTACCGCAGCTATATGGGGCTTGCCGTCGCCGACACCGTGGAGGGCCCCTACACCCATGTCACCGAACTGATGCGGGGCGGGACGGGGGTCAGCGGCTTCAATCCCTCCGTCGACCCCAACACGATCGATCCCACCCTCGTGCGTGAACCCGACGGCTCGCTCTGGATGGTCTACGGCTCCTACTCGGGCGGGATCTTCATCCTCGAGATGGATCCGACCGACGGCACCATCAAGCCCGGACAGAGTGAATGGGGCACGCACCTCTGGGGCGGTCAGCACGGCCGCATCGAAGGCCCCTACATCATCTACAACGCCGAGACGGAGTATTACTACCTCTTCAATTCCTACTACGGTCTGGGGGCGAATGATGGCTACAACATCCGCGTGGCGCGCTCGCGCTCGATCACCGGCCCCTACCTCGACAGCGAAGGCACCGACATGGCCACCGTGCGGGGCAACGACGCCACCATCGCCAACTCCGCGGTCAAGCTGATGGGCGGCTACCGCTTCGTGAGCCAGGACGACGAAGCCGACGGTTCCAGCCTCGGATACCTCGCCCCCGGACACAACTCGGCGCTCTACGATGCCGAGCTCGACAAGTATCTGCTCTTTTTCCATACCCGCTTCGCCGGTCGGGGAGAACAGCACGAGGTGCGCATCCACCAGATCTATTTTAACGAGGACGGCTGGCCTGTGATCGCCCCGCAGCGCTATGCCGGCGAGACTCTGCGGAGTTACCGCGACGACCTCCTCGAAGGCTCCTGGCAAGTCATCGACCACGGCCCCAAGACATTCCGCTCCGGCGAGATGAACTCATCGACGAGCCTCGAGCTGAATGCCAACGGGACCGTCTCGGGAAGCATGAGCGGCACCTGGCAGCTCGTCGGCGACCACGACATTCGCCTCACCCTCGACGGCACCGAGTATCGCGGTGTCGTGAGCCACCAGTGGGACTTCGACCACAAGCTCTGGACGATGGCCTTCTCCGCGCTCTCGCCCGATGGCATCGCGCTCTGGGGCGCGAAGGACGCGGTCGACCGGACGTCGCTCGAGACATTCCGCCTCATCCATTTCGGCTCGACCGCGAACAGCGGCAACGGTGCCGACTGGGCCGATCCGAACGGCAACGGCATCCCGAACCTCCTCGAATATGCCCTTCACGCCGATCCCATGGCGACGAACGCCACGCCTCCCATGACGATGGAGTATGCCGACGGGGACCTGCGCCTGAACTTTGACACCATCCTCGACCCGGACCTCACCTATCGCGTGCTTTCGGGCAGCGATCTCACTCCCACGAGCGTGCTCTGGAGCAGCACCGGGGCGAGCAACACCCTCGGCCCGGTTACGGTCGAGGCGGACGACGCGGCCCAAGCCGACGTCCCCACCTTCCTTCAACTCGAGGTCGAGCGCTGATCGAGCGGCCTCCCTTCGTCATCCGATTCATGAAGCTAGAAACCTTCCGTTCACTCGGCGCGGTCGCCCTTGTCCTCGCTCCCGCCACCCTCCTCGCCGACAACCCGATCATCACCGACGTCTACACGGCCGATCCGGCGACGATCGTGCATGACGACACCGTCTACCTCTATGTCGGGCACGACCAGGCGGCGCTCGATTTTCACTTCTACGATCTGCGCGAGTGGCTCGTCTTCTCTTCCACGGACTTGGAGAACTGGAAGTCCTATCCCGTTCCCCTCTCGGTGAAGGACTTCGACTGGGCCACGCAGCATGCCTGGGCGGCCCATGTGGTGGAGAAGGACGGGAAGTTCTACTGGTATGTCACCGTGTTTCACGACGACACCCATCCCGGCTTCGCCATCGGCGTGGCGGTGGCCGACCGGCCGGAGGGCCCCTTCAAGGACGCCATCGGCAAGGCGCTCATCACCAACGACATGACCGAGTCGCCCTTCATGCGTGAAAACGCGGAGGGCGAGATGGTGCCGATGGACTGGGACGACATCGACCCGGCGGTCTTCATCGATGACGACGGGCAGGCCTATATCTTCTGGGGCAACACCGCCCTGCGTTGGGCCAAGCTGAAGGACAACATGATCGAGCTCGACGGCCCGATCCACGAGATCGAGATGCCCGGCTTCACCGAGGCACCCTGGATCCACAAGAAGGGCGACTGGTATTACCTCACCTACGCCTCCGGCTTCCCCGAGAAGACCTCCTATGCGATGAGCAAGAGCATCGAAGGCCCCTGGGAGCCCAAAGGCATCCTCAACGAGATCGCGGGCAACAGTAACACCAACCACCAGGCAATCCTCCAATACAAGGGCAAGGACTACTTCGTCTACCACACCGGTGCCATCCAGCCCCATGGCGGGAGCTATCGCCGCTCGGTCGCGATCGACGAACTGCGCTACAATCCCGACGGGACCCTCCAGCGCGTCATCATGACGACCGAAGGCGTGAGCCTTGCCGAAGCGGAGTCCGAAGACTAGGACAGACGTCATCATGCGCTCGCTACACAACCCCACCACTCTGATCACGCTGGCCTCTCTGGCCGGCGTTTTTCTTGCCCACAGCCCGGCTTCTGCGAACGAGTCGGTCCAGATCGCGAGCCCCGGCGGCGTGTGCCGCGTCGAGGTCACGCTCGCGGGCGGGGCCGCCATCTACACGGTGTTTCACCGCGACACCGTCGTCCTCGAACCGTCGGCCCTCGGCCTCGAAACCGAAGACGCGATTCTGCCCGGCGCGTTCACGCAATTGTCGGCCGGTCCGGCCCGCCGCGCGCAGGACACCTACACCCTGCTCGCGGGCAAAGCGCGAACGATCGAATGGAGCGCGACTCGCCGGTCCATCGTGCTCGAGGGCGAGGCCGGGGCACCGCTGCAGGTCGAGTTTCATGTCGCGGACGATGGCGTGGCCTTTCGCTACCACCTCGCCGGTCCGGAGGAGGAGTGGACGGTCGAGGCGGAGCACACCGCATTCACCTTCCCCACGGGCACGCACGCCTGGATTCATCCCATGGCGCAGGCCGGCACGGGCTGGAGCGAAACACAGAATTCCTACGAGGAACACTACGTCGAGGATACCCCGGTGGAGGAGCTCGTGGCGTTTCTCGAGGCGCGGGAGCGCGCCGTGGCGGACGCGGGCAACCTCGCCGAGGTGTATCCCTTCGTCGGCTGGACTTTTCCCGCCCTCTTCCGCACCGGCGAGGACGGCCCGTGGGTTCTCCTCTCCGAGGCCGACGTGGGGCGCGACGACTGCGGCGGGCGGCTCGTGCAGGACGAAGCCGGGGCCGTCTTTCGCCTCGGCTATCCGATGGCGCGCGAGACCGTCTTTGGCGGCCCCGTGCAGCCCACGACGACGGGCGCATGGACCTCCCCCTGGCGGCTCATGGTGATCGGCGAGGAACTCGGCACGATCGTCGAGTCGACGATGGGGACCGACCTCGCCGCGCCGAACCGTCTCGCGGATACGAGCTGGATCCAGCCCGGCAAGGCCTCCTGGAGCTGGCTCGTGCTCAAGGACGACTCGGTCAACGAGGAGACGCAAAAGGCCTTCATCGACTACGCCGCGGAGATGGGCTGGGACTACACCCTCGTGGACGTGAACTGGGACCGGAACATCGGCTATGAGCGCATGGCCGCACTGGCCGACTATGCCGCGGACAAGGGCGTCGGGCTCATTCTCTGGTACAACTCGGCGGGCGACTGGAACAGCACGCCCTACACGCCCAAGTCCAGGCTGCTCACGGCCGAGAGCCGCGAGGCCGAGTTCTCCCGCCTCGCCGCGATGGGCATCAAGGGCGTGAAGATCGATTTCTTCCCCGGCGACGGCCAGTCCGTCATGGCCTACTGCCACGACCTTTTCGAGGCCGCCGCGCGCCACCAGCTGACGGTCAACACTCACGGCACCACCCTGCCCCGCGGCTGGCACCGCACGTATCCGAATCTCGTGACGATGGAGTCGGTCATGGGCATGGAGTTCGTCACCTTCACGCAATATAATGCCGACCGCGCCGCCCGGCACGCCGCCCTTCTCCCCTTCACGCGCAACGTCTTCGATCCCATGGACTACACCCCCATGGTCCTTTCCGAGCTGCCCGCGGTCGAGAAGCGCACGCGCAAAAGCTTCGAACTCGCCCTGCCCGTGCTCTTCCAGTCCGGCGTGCAGCACCTCGGCGAGACCCCCGAAGGCATGGCGACCCAGCCCGACTTCGTGCCCGAACTGCTCCGCGACCTGCCCACCGCCTGGGACGAAACCCGCTTCCTCGCCGGCTTTCCCGGCGAGAGCGCCGTTCTCGCCCGCCGCCAAGGCAACCAATGGTGGGTCGCCGGAATCAACGCGCTGGATACACCCCATGCCTTCACCCTCCAGTTGCCGGGCCTCAGTTCCAAGACGAAGGG
>JBKHAU010000132.1:0-7048 GCA_046542725.1 Opitutales bacterium | reverse complement strand
GTAAATGCTTCGAGGTGAAGGGGGGTTCGAACCTTGTGCGAAGGGCTCCGCGGCATCCTGAGTCCCACGGCCGACGGGGACGTCGGCGCTCCCGGGTCCATGCCTTCTCGAGGATGCCAGAAATGCTTCGTGGTGAAGGGGGGTTCGAACCTTGTGCGAAGGGCTCCGCGGCGTCCTGAGTCCCACGGCCGACGGGGACGTCGGCGCTCCCGGGTCCATGCCTCCTGCGAGGGTGCCCGATGGAGCGGAGTCGTGGCGTCGCGGACCACGCTATCGCTTGAAAGCCCGGCCCAACGGTGCGCTTTCGATCCCGGGGCAAACGCCCTGCCGGGCGCACACATAAAAAACCCCGGTCGCGGAGCGCGACCGGGGATTGTAAAAGGTCTGCGGGACGCAAACGGGCGGAGCGGTGCCCTCAGCCCACCGCGGCCTGATAGTTGGCCTCGACGGCGTCCCAGTTGACGACGTTCCAGAAAGCTTCGATGTAGTCCGGACGCTTGTTCTGGTAGTGGAGATAGTAGGCGTGTTCCCATACATCGACGCCGAGGATGGGAGTGCCCGCCAAGCCAACGAGTTCGGCGCCCATCAGCGGGCTGTCCTGATTGGCGGTGGAGCCGACCGCGACAGACCCGTCGGGATTCACCACAAGCCAGGCCCAACCGCTGCCAAACTGCGTCACGCCGGCGGTGGAAAAGACTTCCTTGAATTTTTCGAAGCTGCCAAAGGCGGCATCGATCTTCTCCGCCACGGTGCCCTTGGGCGTGCCGCCGGCGCCGGGGCCGAGGACCTTAAAGAAGAGGCTGTGGTTGGCGTGGCCTCCACCGTTGTTGCGCACCGCTCCGCGAATCGAGCCAGGCAGGCTGGCGAGGTCGGCGATGAGCGCGTTGACGTCGGCCGGAGCATCAACGCCTTCCTTCTCGAGGGCTGCGTTGAGCTTGGTGATGTAGGTATTGTGGTGCTTGGTGTGGTGGATCTCCATCGTGCGCGCATCGATGTGCGGCTCGAGGGCGTCGTAAGCGTAATCGAGGGAAGGAAGCGTATATGCCATAGGGTGTTTCGCGATGTTTGTCAGAAGAGAGAAGGGCACCATCGCCCGGCCTGTCGGGGTGTCAAATTGACCCTCAAAAAACCTCCGGAGAACGCTCCGCAAGAGCCAGCGGAAGGGCATCGCGCCGACCGTCGCGAAAGACATGGACGGCATCAAAGCCTTCTGCCCGCAGTTGCGGAAGCAAGAGGTCGAAGGCCTGGCCGACGGCGCCGGGCCGATGCGCATCGGAGCCAATCGTGAGCTTCAGTCCCATTTCCCGTCCCCACTGGCGGATGAGGGGGTCGGGGTGCTCGATTTCGGGGCCCTTGAAGCGGCCGCTCGTATTGACTTCCCAACAGACATCGGCCTCGACCGCCGCCGCGATCGCTTCGCGGATCACGCTTTCATGAGCCGCGGGGTCGAGGAGGCCGTCGATCGTGCCATAGAGACGGATCACATCCGGATGCGACATGGAGTGGAACAAGCCGGTGGCGGCGCCGTCGCGCACGCACTCGAAATAGGCCGTGATGACCTCCGCGTCGGACTGGCAGGCGCGCTCCTCGAAGAGCCAGCGCTGCATCGCCGGGGTGTGATGATGCACCGACCCGAGGACGTAGTCGAAGGCGTGGCGAGCCAGCACCTCCCCGAGCGCTTCCTGCAGATAGGGGTCCGGAAAGACCTCGCCTTCGATCCCGCAGAGCACCTCCAAGCCGAGGGCACGAGCGTGCTCGCGCGCATCGGCGACTTTCTCGAGATAGAGCGGCAACTGGTCCTCGTCCATGCGCATGCGCCGGCCCCCAAACGCCGGGTGATCAAACGGCATGTGACAGGTGAAGCAGACCCCCGCCAGACCACGTTTCGCCGCCTGTTCGACATACTCCCACGGCTCTCCACGGGCATGGCCACAGAGAGGTGTGTGCATGTGTATGTCATACCAGGGGAGGCGCGGGCGCTTCATGTGCTCAAGGAGAGCCAGCCTTGCCATCATGGCAAAAGGCTTCTCGAAGTCTTCGTGAAGGAGCCCCCTAGACGGCCGCGAGCAGACAGACGGCGTGCGCCGCGATGCCTTCGCCCCGCCCGAGGGCGCCAAGCTGCTCGTGGGTCGTGGCCTTGAGGCCGATGGCGGCCGGAGGGAGCTCGAGGGTGGCGGCCAGTCGCGCCCGCATCGCTTCGAGATGAGGAGCAAGCTTCGGTCGCTCCGCGATGACGGCGACATCGAGATTGCCGATTCGCCAGCCGCGAGCCGCCGCCTCGCGGGCCGCGCGGGCGAGGATCTTCTGTGAGTCCAGGCCCTCGATCGACGGGTCATCGTTCGGAAAAAAATGTCCGATGTCGGGGAGACCGGCCGCGCCGAGGATGGCGTCGGCCATGGCATGACTCAAGACGTCGGCGTCGGAGTGGCCGAGCAGGCCGACCGCGCCGGGGATCTCCACTCCGCCGAGGACCAGACGTCGCCCCTCGGCGAAGGCATGCACGTCATAGCCGAGGCCAACGCGAAAGGGGACTGCAGAACCGCTCATGGGCGCGCACCGTGGAGGAGGTGTTCCACCCAGGCAAGGTCATCCGCGTGCGTCACCTTGGGGTTGGGAAAGGGGTTCTCCACCAGGCAGACGGGATGTCCAAGCGCGCTGACTGCCGCGGCGTCGTCAGTGAGCGACCCCGCCGCGCGCCGGTATCCCTCGACGATCCAATCGCGACGGAAGACTTGGGGGGTTTCCATCGCCCAGAGGCGGAGGCGGTCGAGGTCTTCGAGGGGGAGGGGCTGATTGGGCGCGGTCATCGGCACCCGCTTGATCGTGTCCGTCACGCGATGGGCGACGACGGCGGCCCCGACCCGACCCGCCGCCTCGAGGGCGGCATGAATCGTCGCCGAACGAATGAGGGGCCGGGCCCCGTCATGGATCGCGACGAGCGGACTCGCCTCTTCGGTCACCGCCAGCCCGGCCCGCACACTGTCCGCCCGCTCCGCTCCGCCGCGCACACAGACGTGCGGCACCGGCCACCGCTCCTCTGCAAACAAAGCGCCCAGCGCGGCCTCCTGCACGGCATCGCGGCACACCACGATGACCCGGGAAATCCGTCCCGTGCCCAGGAAGGCATCCAAGGCGCGCGCGAGAACCGGACGCCCGTCCACCGGGGCGAGGACCTTGTCCTGCACCGCCCCACCCATGCGTTGGCCCGATCCTGCCGCGAGGAGAATGAGTTCGGCTTTCATTGCAGGGCTTCCTCAAGCAAGTCGGGCGCCTTTTGGCGAGAAAGGCTTACGGCCTCTTTCCGGGCGCCTTTGCTTTTGACGCCGCGGGAATCGACTCCATCCTCAAATGGTTTCCCCCGTCTTCGGACTGTTGAAGCCGCCTGCAGATTGTCGAACATGGAGACTCGCCCCCCCACCTCCGAACAGCTGACCTGGCGCTGTCCCGCGAAGCTCAATCTGCGCCTGGCAGTGGTCGGCCGACGCGAAGATGGTTTTCACGAGCTTCGCTCACTCGTGGCCCCGATCTCGCTGGCGGACCATCTCACGCTCGAGTGGGCGCCGGAAACCGGTGATCACACCCTGCGGGTCGAAGGAACCGTGGGAGATGAAGTGCCGGGCGACGCGGACAATCTCGTCAGCCGCGCCTTGCAGGCGTTTGCCGCGGCCCATCCATTCCCGGGCCGTCTTCACCTCACCCTGCACAAGCGCATTCCCGCGGGGGCCGGACTGGGTGGGGGCAGCAGCGATGCGGCCGGCACGCTCCTCGCCCTCCAGACCTTGTGGCACCATCCCCTGGAGCCCGCCGATCTCGAGGCCATGGCCCTCCGCCTCGGGGCCGATGTCCCCTTTTTCCTCCGCGCCGAGACCGCGCTCATGCGCGGGGCCGGCGAAGAGTTGACGCCGAGCCCGACCCTTGCCGCGCGACTGCGCGGACTCACCTGCGTCGTCTTCAAGCCGTCCTTCGGAGTGAGCACGGGGTGGGCTTATGAAGCGCTCGCGTCCGCCCGCGCCTATCAGGACGCGCGCGAGGAAGACGCCGCTCTGGCGGCGCTCGAAGCAGGCACCCGCCGGCTTCTCGAAGCCCCTTTCAACGCTTTTCGCGCGGTCGTGGACACGCGCTTCCCAGCCATCCCTGTGCTCCTCGCGGCGCTCAACCGCCTGCCCGGCGTGCGCGCCGAGATGAGCGGCAGTGGAAGTGCCTGTTTCGCCCTCGCACACTCTCCGGCACCGCTCGAGGCCATTTGCCAAATGGTCCGTGAGGCGTGGGGCGAGGAGGTCTTTCTCGAGACCGTGCGAATTGCCTAATTTCCTTGCCATCAAAAGACTACGGCTCTTCGGTGGCCGTCTGTTTTTCGCCCTCTTCGATCACTTCCCTTGTCTCCCGACCGCGAAGAAATTGTTCTCACTGGCATCGCCGCCTCCCCCGGGGTCGCGTTCGGGCCCGCTTGCATCGTGCTTCAGCACGATCTGGAAATCCCGCAGCGCAAGGTGCCGCCCGAAGAGCGGGAGAACGAGGTCGCCCGCTTCGAGCAGGGCCTCCTCGAGACCCGTCGACAGATCAGTGCGATCCGTGCTGAGGTCGCGGAAAAGCTTGGGGAGAGCGAGGCCGAGATCTTCGACGCCCACCAGCTCGTGCTGGAGGACCGTGCGCTCATCGAGGAGGCCGTCGACGAGGTCGCCAACACCGGTTACAACATCGAGTACGCCTTCCACCAGGTGGCAAACCGCTACATCGATGCCTTCACGCAGATCGACGACGAGTACATCAAGGAACGGGTGGCCGATATCCGCGATGTCACGCGCCGCCTCCTGAGCAATCTGCTCGGTCACCAGGAGGTCGTTCTCAGCACAGCCGAGGCGTCCAATGTAATCATCGCGGATGATCTCTCGCCCACCGACACCGCGCGCCTCGACCGCACCAAGCTCAAGGCCATCGCCACCGACGGGGGCAGCCGCACGAGCCATTCCGTGATCATGGCGCGCTCCCTCGGCGTGCCCTGCGTGGTTGGGCTCAAAACGCTTTCGGCCCAAGTTGAGCCGGGCGACACGGTCCTCGTCGACGGCTTCGATGGCATCGTCCTGATCAACCCCAACGAAGCCTCCTGCTACCGCTATGGCCAGCTCCAGATCCGCCGCGAAAAGGCCGAGAGGATGTTCGCGGCGGTACGCTACGAGCCCGCCCTCACCCGTGATGGCCGGGAACTGCGCGTCCTCCTCAACGTCGACGGACAAGAGCTGACCGACGAGCTCAAGACGAGCGGCGCGGGCGGAATCGGCCTCTTCCGGACGGAGAACCTCTTCCTTGCCACCCATGGTTATCCCGACGAGGAGGCGCAGTATCAGACCTACCGGCGATTCATCGAGGCGTTCGCTCCCCATCCGGTGACCATCCGTACGCTCGACCTCGGAGGGGACAAGAACCCGCATACCGCACTCTACGGCTACGCCGAGGCGAACCCCTTCATGGGCTTTCGTGCGATCCGCTTCTGCCTCGAGCACATCGACGTCTTCAAAGCCCAACTGCGCGCCATTCTCCGCGCCAGCGCGCACGGCACGGTGAAGGTGATGTACCCGATGATTTCCAATTGCGAGGAGGTGGTCGCCGCCAATCGCCTGCTCGAGGAATGCGCCGCCGAGCTGCGCACCGAGGGCCATGCGATGGCCGACTACGTCCCTCGCGGGTGCATGATCGAGATCCCGAGCGCGGCCGTCATCACCGATCTGCTCGCCGAGCACTGCGATTTCTTCAGCATCGGGACGAACGACCTGATCCAATACATGCTCGCCGTCGACCGCGTGAACGATCGCATCTCGCACCTTTACGACCCTGGTAACCCCGCGATCCTCCGCGCCCTGAATTTCATCTTTCAGGCCGGGCACCGCAAACGGCGGCCGGTGTCGGTCTGCGGCGAAATGGCCGGCGATCCGCTCTACGCACCCCTCCTCTTCGGCATGGGCGCAGACGAACTGAGCGTGACCCGCAGCGCCATCCCCGAAATCAAATACCTCATTCGGCACATCGACCACAGCGAAGCCCGGAAGCTCGCCGGTGAGGTCCTGCGCATGCCCAATTCGAATCTGGTGCGTGAACGCCTGCGCCAGTTTTACGAGCAACACGTCGCCCGTCCCGAATGAGCCGTCCCGGGCGCGGGCTTGTCCTGGCGGCCATTGCTCCCATCTTTACATCCCGATGCCGCGCCCACGAATCATCATCGTTTGCACCGCAAACATCTGCCGCAGCCCGATGGGCGAGCGTCTCCTCGCGCACGCCCTCGCCGCCGAGGCGCCGCCCCTCAACGAGATCGAGGTGATCTCGACAGGAGTCTCCGCCTACCCTGGCGAGCCCGCCTCGCGCAACTCCCTCAAGGCACTGCAAAAGGTGGGCCTCGACCTCAGCAACCACCGCAGCCAGCCACTACGTCCGGAACACCTCGACAACGCGCTCGCCGTCTTTGTCATGACCGAGGCGCACCGCGCCTTCCTCGACGCCCTCCAGGACAGCGACCCCCCTGTGCCCGTTTTCCTCTATCGCGAGCTGATGGGCGCGGGACACCCGCCGGAGGTGCCCGATCCCTTTGGCGCGGACCTGCCGGCCTACCTCGAGACGCGCGACGCCCTCGCCGAGGCGGTGCCTTCCATCGTGGCATGGCTGCGCGAAAAGACCGCGCCCGCCAAAGCCTAGGTCATGGCGCAGCGCCAAATTCCACGACGATCGCGGTGAGGTTGTCACGGCTCGCCGAGTCCATCCCCTCGAGCACCAGACGATTGGCCGGGGCTTCTTGGGAGAGGCGCGCGGGCGGCTCGCGCACGAGCCGTTCGATGGAAGCGTCAGAGAGCGCGTCGGTCACTCCATCGGTGCAGAGGACGAGGCGGTCGCCAGATTCATACTCGATCGAGCCGAGCTGCGGGTCGACTCGCCGCTGATTACCCCCGAGGACCTGCTGGAGCTGGTTGCGCCGGGGGTGAAAGCGGGCCTGGGCCGCACTGATGCGCCCCGTGCGCTGCAGCCAGCCGACATGCGTGTGGTCCTCGCTCACCTGTCGAAT